>DASQQQ010000028.1:0-12412 GCA_035643355.1 Actinomycetota bacterium
ATCCGCCGCCATGCTACCGGTCCGGTACAGTGCGGCCATGACCGAGTGGGACCTCACCACGAAGCCCGTGTCGTTCTCCCAGATCACGCTGGTGCAGCTGATGGAGATCACCGACGCGAACATCGCCGGGATCGTCCACGGCGGGGTGGTGATGAAGCTGGTGGACACGGCGGCGGGCCTGGCCGCCATCCGGCACTGCGGCGGGCTGGCGGTCACGGTCTCGATGGACGAGATGTCGTTCCTGGCGCCGGTCCGCATCGGGGACACGCTCACGGTTCGGGCCTCGGTGAACGACGTCGGGCGCACGTCCCTGGAGGTCGGGGTGCGCGTTGAGTCGGAGAACGTGGTCACGGGGGAGCGGACGCACACCGGTAGCGCGTACCTCGTGTTCGTGGCGCTGGACGATCAGGGCAAGCCCAGGCCCATCCCGCCGGTGATCGCGGAGACGCCCACGCAGCAGCGGCGGCAGCGCGAAGCCAAGATGCGCCGGGAGGCGCGCCTGGCCCACAAGGCCGCGATCAGGGAGCATCGGAGCCGGGAAGGATGAACCGGGACGGCTCCACGTTCCCGGGGCCCGACGATCGAGGAAGGACCGACATGACGAGGGATCTGGCAGGAGCCCGGACCCGGCTGGACACCGGGTCGGGACCGGTGACGATCCACCGGCTGGGCTGGCTGGCCGAGCAGGGGGTCGGCGAGGTGGGGCGGCTGCCCCACACGGTGAAGATCCTGCTGGAGAACCTGCTCCGGCGCGCCGGGACCCGTGACGTGGGCGAGGAGGACGTGCGCGCGCTCGCTCGCTGGCCCGAGCCGGTGGCCCACGCCAACCTCGCCTACATGCCCTCGCGCGTGCTGATGCAGGACTTCACCGGTGTCCCGGCGGTGGTGGACCTGGCCGCGATGCGCTCGGCCATGGCCCGGGCGGGAGGAGATCCGGGCAAGGTGAACCCGCTGGTCGACGTGGACCTGATCATCGACCACTCGGTCCAGGTGGACCTGTTCCGGAGCCCCGAGGCCTACCAGGCCAACATCGAGTGGGAGTACCGGCGCAACGGCGAGCGCTACGCCCTGCTCCGCTGGGCCCAGCAGGCCTTCGACGGGATGCGGGTGGTCCCGCCGGGGGCCGGGATCTGCCACCAGGTGAACCTCGAGCACCTGGGGCGGGTGGTGACCACGAAGGACGGCGCTGCCTTCCCCGACACGCTGGTCGGCACCGACTCCCACACCACGATGGTGAACGGCCTGGGGGTCCTGGGCTGGGGGGTCGGAGGGATCGAGGCGGAGGCGGCGGTGCTCGGGCAGCCCATGTTCCTGCCCACGCCCATCGTGGTCGGGGTCCGGGTGACCGGGGGCCTGCCCGCGGGCACCACCGCCACGGACCTGGTGCTCACGCTCACCCAGATGCTGCGAGCCCGTGGCGTGGTGGGCCGGTTCGTCGAGTTCTTCGGCCCCGGTTGCTCCTCGCTGGAGCTGGCCGACCGGGCCACCCTGTCGAACATGTGCCCCGAGTACGGGGCGACCGCGGCCTTCTGGCCGGTGGACGAAGAGACCTTGCGCTACCTGCGGTTCACCGGCCGCGAGGACCGGGTGGACCTGGTCGAGCGGTACACGAAGGAGCAGGGGCTCTTCCGGACCGACGAGGATCCGGAGCCCATCTTCAGCGAGGTGGTGGACCTGGACCTGTCGGCGATCGAGCCCTCGGTGGCCGGGCCCAAACGTCCCCAGGACCGGGTCCCCCTGCCGGGGGTCTGGGACTCGTTCGTGGAGGCGTTCCGGGACCGCATGGGACCCGACCCGGAGCCCACCGCGCTCGACCGCCTGGTGGCCGAGGGGGGACGGCCCGAGTCACCGGTGGAGGAGGGGGGTGCGGTGGACCCCTCGGCCCCGGCCGTGGCCGTGGACGGGCAGGTGCGGCACGGGTCGGTGGTGATCGCCGCCATCACCAGCTGCACGAACACCTCCAACCCCTCGGTGATGCTGGCGGCCGGCCTGCTGGCGAGGAAGGCGGTGGAGGCGGGGCTGCAGAGCCGGCCCTGGGTGAAGACCTCGCTGGCGCCCGGCTCCCGGGTGGTCACCGAGTACCTGGACGCGGCGGGCCTGCAGCCGTACCTGGACAAGCTGGGATTCTCGCTGGTGGGGTTCGGGTGCACCACCTGCATCGGGAACTCCGGTCCCCTGCCCGAGGAGGTCGAGCGGGCCGTGAGGGACCGGGACCTGGCGGTGTGCGCGGTGCTGTCGGGGAACCGCAACTTCGAGGGTCGGATCCATCCCCTGGTGCGGGCCAGCTACCTGGCGTCCCCCCCGCTGGTCGTGGCGTACGCGCTGGCGGGTCACGTGGGGACCGATCTCACCGCCGAGCCGCTGGGCACGGATGCCGACGGCAGCCCCGTGTACCTGCGTGATCTCTGGCCCTCGGCGGAGGAGGTGCGCGAGGCGATCGCGGCCTCGGTGTCCCCGGAGCAGTTCAAGCGCGAGTACGGTCGGATCTTCCAGGGGGACGAGCACTGGAACGGCCTGCCGTCGCCGACCGGGCCGATGTACGAGTGGGACCCCGATTCCACCTACGTGCGTGAGCCGCCGTTCTTCCAGGACCTCGGGCCCGAGCCCGAGGAGGTCCACGACCTCGAGGGCGCCAGGGTGCTGGTGAAGGTGGGGGACTCCATCACCACCGACCACATCTCGCCGGCCGGCTCGATCAAGCCCGACTCGCCGGCGGGCGAGTACCTGATCGACCACGGGGTCCAACAGCGGGACTTCAACAGCTACGGATCGCGGCGCGGGAACCACGAGGTGATGATGCGCGGCACGTTCGCCAACGTGCGCCTGCGCAACGAGCTGGCTCCCGGCACGGAGGGTCCCTGGACCACGCACCTGCCGAGCGGAGATCGGCTGTCGATCTTCGACGCCGCGGAGCGCTACCGGGCCGAGGGCACGCCGCTGCTGGTCGTGGCCGGCAAGGAGTACGGATCAGGCTCGTCGCGGGACTGGGCCGCCAAGGGCCCCTCCCTCCTGGGCGTCCGGGCCGTGATCGCCGAGAGCTACGAGCGGATCCACCGGAGCAACCTGGTGGGCATGGGGGTCCTCCCGCTGCAGTTCACCGACGGGCGCACCGCGGAGACGCTCGGACTCACGGGGCGCGAGGTCTACGCGGTCACCGGGCTCCGGGCCGGCCTCCGGCCCCGACAGACGGTCACGGTCACGGCCCGGGGGCAGGACGGCGAGGAGGTGTCGTTCGAGGCTCTGGTCCGGATCGACGAGGAGGCGGAGGTCGACACCTTCCGCCACGGCGGGATCCTGCAGATGGTCCTGCGCCAGCTGCTCCGGGCCTGAGCGGTCCGCTGGGTCCGGGCCTGCGCGGCCCGTGCCCTCCCGCCGCGATCGCAGCGCTCCGGTCCGGCCCGACTAGCATGTCCGCCATGGAGCTGTCGGTCGGTCTGCCCCGCATGCACAAGGAAGCGGGCGAGCGCCGCGACTTCCTCCCCGGCTTCGTCGCGTTCCTCAAGCGGACCGGGTTCGGGGACATCGTCATCGAGCACGGCTACGGGCAGGGCGTGGGCTTCGAGGAGAAGACCTACCTCAAGCGATCCGAACGCGCCCGGTTCGCCTCGCTCGAGGAGTGCCTGGCCCAGGACGTGCTCGCCGTGATCCGCTGCCCGGACGAGGAGGCGATCCGGCGGATGCGGCGGGGATCGATCCTCCTCACGATGATCCACTACCCCACCCGACCGGAGCGGGTGGAGCTGCTGACCGAGCTGGGGATCCACGGGGTCAGCCTGGACGGCATCACCGACGATGCGGGCCGTCGCCTGGTGGAGAACCTCCAGGCGGTGGGCTGGAACGGGGTCCACGCCGCCTTCCACGAGGTGGCGTCCAGCCATCCCCGTTTCGCCCATCCCAGCCGCCGGCCGATCCGGGTGACGTGCCTGGGGGCCGGGGCCGTGGCCGGGTACGCGATCCGGGCGGCCACCCGCTACGGGGATCCCAAGCTCCGGGAGGAACTGGTGGCCAGGCACGTGCCGGGGGTCGAGGTCACCGTGGTCGACTTCGACCTCACCTGGCACGAGTACTACATGCTGACCCGGCTGGAGCAGACCGACCTGCTGATCGACGCCACCCAGCGCACCGATCCGAGCCGCGTGATCGTGCCCAACGACTGGGTGGCCGCGCTGCCGCAGGACGCGGTGATCCTGGACCTCTCGGTCGACCCCTACGACTTCTCGGTGGACCCACCGAAGGTGAAGGGCATCGAGGGCGTGCCCGAGGGCACGCTGGACCAGTACGTCTTCCATCCCGAGGACCCCGCGTACGAGCGGATGGACCCCCGGATCCGTCGCGGGCACCGCCGGGTGGCGCTGTCGTGCTACTCGTGGCCGGGGATCCAGCCCCGAGAGTGCATGCAGGTCTACGGCAAGCAGCTCGAGCCGGTGATGCGGGTGATCGCCCGCAAGCCGGTCCAGACGTGGGACGCGCACCACGGCACCCACTACGAGCGGGCGGTGGCCAGGGCGGAGGTGAACCGGTGGCGGGTCGAGAACGTGCGCTGACGTTCGGTCTGCCCCGGATGCACAAGGAGGCGGGGGAGCGCCGGGACTTCCTGCCCGCTCTGGTGGGCAAGCTCACCGATCGCGGCGCCGAGGTCCTGGTCGAGCGGGGCATCGGCTCGGGGATGGGCTTCCGCGACCGCGACTACGCGGCGCTGTCCCGGCTGGTCCGGTTGGTCACGAACCGGGAGGCGTTCGGGGCCGACGTGGTCCTCACCCTCCGGTGCCCGGACGAGTCGGAGTTCACGAAGCTCCGCTCCGGGGCCCTGCTCTTCTCGATGCTGCACTTCTCCACCCGGCCCAAGCGCGTGCGCCGGTTGCACGACCTGGGCCTGGAGGCCATCAGCATGGACTCGATCACCGACGATCATGGTCGTCGGTTGGTGGAGGATCTGAAGGCCGTGGCCTGGAACGGGCTGGAAGCGGCCTTCGAGGCGCTGGCCAGTGGCTGGCCGGACCTCGAGCGCCCCGACCGAGGCCCGGTGCAGGTGACGATCATGGGTGCCGGGGGCATCGGCAAACACGCCGTGGAGGCGGCCACGAAGTTCGGTGACCTCGCACGCAACGCCCGGTACGCGGAGGCCGACCTGTCCGGTGTGCAGGTCGTGACGGTGGGCCGCAACGTCACCGGGCGGGAACAGCACCTGCGGGCGCTCCTGCGCCGCACCGACGTGCTGGTGGACGCGACGCACCGGGACGAGCCGTGGCGCCCGCTGGTGCCGAACGCGTGGATCGCCGACCTGCCCGAGCACGCGGTGATCTGCGACCTGGTCGTGGACCCGTACCTGCCGGAGGGGGACCCGCCCACCGTCCGGGGGATCGAGGGCATCCCGCAGGGGAACCTGGACGGGTGGGTCTTCGTGCGCGACGATCCGGTCTGGGACCTGGCGCCGCCATCGGTCTCCACCGAGCACCGCCGGACGGTGGTGAGCTGCTACTCGTGGCCCGGCGTCCACGCCGTGCCGTGCATGGAGCAGTACGGCACGCAGCTGGCCCCGCTTCTGGAGGAGCTGCTGCGGGCCGGTGGCATGGACGGCCTGCGCCCCGAGGGGGCCTACCATGAGCGCGCGCTGTACCGCGCGAGCCTGCGCGCCTGGCTCGCGGTGGGGTGACGCCGAGCCCGGGCGCCCGACCGATGGTGGGCCGGCGCTCGCCCTCAGGCCCGGGGTTCCGCCGTCCCCATGCGCCAGTCGTACGGGCTCGTGTAGCTCACGATCATCTGCATATAGTTGGCCCGGGCGAAGGCGGTGGGATCGGCCACGTTGGCCTGGCTCACGCTGCCCTTCATCTGCTCGACCGAGACGTACTCGCGCTCCTCGAGCCACCGCTCCAACCCGGCCAGGACGCTGGCCACATGCTCGGGCCCGTTGCGGAACAGGGCCGAGGCCATCATCGTGACGTCGGCGCCGGCCAGCAGCAGCTTCACCGAGTCCTCCCAGGTGTGCACGCCGGTGGTCGCGGCCAGCGAGCAGCCCAGGCGGCCCCGAAGGATCGCGATCCACCGCAGCGGGAGCAGGCATTCATCGGAGGTGGACAGGTGCAGCGTGGGATCGACCTCCAGCGTTTCCAGGTCGATGTCGGGCTGGTAGAAGCGGTTGAACAGCACCAGCCCGTCCGCCCCCGCTCGGTCCAGCTGCCGCGCCATGTTCGCCGGGGAGCTGAAGGACGGCCCGATCTTGACGGCCAGAGGGATCCCCACCTCCGAGCGCACCTCCGACACCAGGTCCAGGTAGCGGCGCTCGACCTGCTCTCCGGTCTCGTCGGGATCGGCCGCGATGAAGTAGACGTTGAGCTCCAGGGCGTCGGCCCCGGCCTGCTCGATCAGCTTCGCGTAGCGGACCCAGCCCCCGGGCGAGGCGCCGTTCAGGCTGCCGATCACCGGGATCTGCAGCTCCCGCTTGGTCATCTCCAGGTGGCGCAGGTACTCGTCGGGGCCGGTGTTGTAGTCCTCGAGCTCCGGGAAGTAGGTGAGCGCCTCGGCGAAGCTCTCGGCGCCGGTCTCGAGCACCCGGAAGATCTCCAGCTCGTCGTGCTCGATCTGCTCCTCGAACAGCGACTGCATCACCACCGCGGCGGCTCCCGCGTCCTGCATCCGCTTCAGGTTGTCGGTGCGTGAGGACAGGGTCGAGGCCGAGGGGACGATGGGGTTCGCGAGCTCCAACCCCAGGTAGGTGGTCCGAAGGTCGATGCTCATGCCGACCCCTCCTTCCCGCCGTCCCGGCCTCGCTTCTCGTGCCCGTTCAGCTCGCCGGGGGCGTGCCGCTGCACGCCGGCCAGCTGCTCGTACAGGCGCCAGCGCTCCTCGGCGTCCTCCTGAGCGAGCTCCTGCAGCTCGCCGAACTCCTCGGGCCGGGATCGCGCGAGCATGGCGAACCGCGCCTCCTTGGCCTGGAAGTCTTTGAGCTTCAACGACGGGGCCTTGCTGTCCAGATGCAGGGCCCGCTCCGAGTCCGTGGCCTTGCGCGGGTCGTACCGGTACAGCGGCCAGAACGCCGACTTCACGATCTCGGCCTGGTGCGTCAGCGACGTCGACATGTCGATGCCGTGCTCGATGCAGGTGCTGTAGGCGATGATCAGGGACGGGCCGTGCCAGGACTCGGCCTCGGCGAAGGCCTTGACCGTCTGGGCGTTGTCGGCGCCGATCGCTACCTGGGCCACGTACACATTGCCGTACTCGGCGGCGATCATCCCCAGGTCCTTGCGCCCCACGGCCTTGCCGCCCGCGGCGAACTTCGCCACGGCCCCCCGAGGGGTGGCCTTGGAGGCCTGGCCGCCGGTGTTCGAGTACACCTGCGTGTCCAGGACCAGCACGTTGACGTCGCGGCCACTGGCCAGGACGTGGTCCAGCCCGCCGTAGCCGATGTCGTAGGCCCAGCCGTCGCCGCCCACGATCCAGACGTTCTTGCGGACCAGCACGTCGGCCACGGCCAGCAGGTCCCGGGCCTCGGGCGACTCGAGTCCCTCCAGTCGCCGCTTCAGCTCGGCCACGCGCTCGCGCTGCTCGGCGAGGCCCCCCTCATCGGTCTCCTCACGCGGGTCGGCGGCCAGGATCGCCTCGACCAGGTCCTGGCCCAGCTCCGGCGCGAGCTTCGGCAGCAGCTCCCGAGCCTGGGCCAGCTGCTGATCCAGGGCCAGCCGCATCCCGAGCCCGAACTCCGCGTTGTCCTCGAACAGCGAGTTCGACCAGGCCGGCCCGCGCCCGTTCACGTCCTTCGACCAGGGCGTGGTGGGCAGGTTGCCCCCGTAGATCGAGGAGCAGCCGGTGGCGTTCGCGATCATGATCCGGTCGCCGAACATCTGCGACAGCAGCCTGAGGTACGGCGTCTCGCCGCATCCGGCGCAGGCGCCCGAGAACTCGAACAGCGGCTCCAGCATCTGCGAGCCCTTGATCGAGGCCACCTTGACCTCCCGCCGGTCGGGGCGGGGGATCGTCTGGAAGAACTCGAAGTTCTCCCGCTCGGCCTCCAGGTGCTCGAGCTTGGGCAGCATGTCGATCGACTTGTGCTTGACGGCCTCCTTGCTCTTGGCCGGGCAGATGTCCACGCACACCCCGCAACCCGTGCAGTCGTCGGGCGCCACCTGGATCGTCATCCAGCGGCCGGGATGCTCGCGGTCCCGCCACTCCTTGTGCTGGAAGGTGTCCGGGGCCCCCTCGGCATCCGAGGGGTCGTAGACCTTCATGAGGATCGCGGCGTGGGGGCAGACCAGCGCGCACTTGGCGCAGTCGATGCAGATCGACGGGTCCCAGATCGGGATCTCGTGGGCGATCGAGCGCTTCTCCCACCTGGCCGTGCCGGTGGGGAAGGTGCCGTCGGGCGGGAGAGCCGAGACCGGCAGCAGGTCGCCCTGGCCGGCGATCATCATGGCCGTGACCCGCTTCACGAAGTCGGGCGCGTCGTCGGGGACCGGAGGAAGACGGTGCAGGTCGCCGGACGTCTCCACGGGGATCCGTACCTCGTGCAGGCCTTCCAGGGCCCGATCCACCGCCGCGTAGTTCATGTCCAGCACGCTCTGCCCCCGCTTCCCGTAGCTCTTCTCGATGGCCTGCTTGATCCGGGCGATCGCCTCGGGCTGATCGAGGATCCCGGCCAGGGCGAAGAAGCAGGTCTGCAGGATCGTGTTGATGCGCGTGCCGAGGCCCACCTCGTCCGCGATCGTCTGGGCGTCGATCACGTAGAACCTCAGCCCCTTGTCC
The DNA here is from genome assembly GCA_035643355.1 of Actinomycetota bacterium. Taxonomy (GTDB): domain Bacteria; phylum Actinomycetota; class UBA4738; order UBA4738; family HRBIN12; genus DASQQQ01. The sequence continues at coordinate 8,737 of DASQQQ010000028.1, forward strand.
ACGATCGCGCGCTGGGTCTCCAGGGGCAGGTGCCCCCACACCTCGTCAGGGCCGTAGGGGCTGTTCAGCAGGAACGTGGCCCCGGGCTCGGCCGCGGCCAGCACGTCGGTGCGCTCCAGGAAGTTGAACTGGTGGCAGGCCACGAAGCCGGCCTGCCGGATCAGGTAGGCGCCCTCGATGGGCCGGGGCCCGAAGCGCAGGTGCGAGGTGGTCATGGAGCCGGACTTCTTCGAGTCGTAGACGAAGTAGCCCTGCGCGTACAGGTCCGTGCCCTCGCCGATGATCTTGACCGAGCTCTTGTTCGCGCTCACCGTGCCGTCGGCGCCCAGGCCGTAGAACAGCGCCCGGACCACGTCCTTGGGCTCGGTGCGGAACGTCGGGTCCCAGCTCAGGCTGGTGTGGCTCACGTCGTCGTGGATGCCGATCGTGAAGTGCCGCTTGGCCTCGTCCTTGGCCAGCTCGTCGAAGACCGCCTTGGCCATGGGCGGGTTGAACTCCTTGGAGGACAGCCCGTACCGGCCACCGATCACGCGCGGGACGGCCCGGAGCCGGCCCGCCGCCCCCTCCTCCGCGAACGCCGTCAGGACGTCCTGGTACAGGGGTTCGCCCAGCGCCCCGGGCTCCTTCGTGCGATCGAGCACCGCGACCGACGTGACGGTCGGAGGCAGGGACGAGACAAGCGCGGCCGCCGAGAAGGGCCGGTACAGGTGGACCTCGAGAACGCCGACCCTCTCCCCGTCCTCCACCAGGCGCTCCACCGTCTCACGGACGGCGCCCACGCCCGAGCCCATGAGCACGACCACGCGTTCGGCATCGGGAGCGCCCGAGTAGTCGAACAGGTGGTAGTGGCGCCCGGTGAGCTCGCCGAACCGGTCCATCGTGTACTGCACGATGTCCGGCACCACCTGGTAGAAGGGGTTCGCGGCCTCGCGCGCCTGGAAGAAGACATCCGGGTTCTGCGCCGAGCCTCGGAGCACCGGGTGGTCCGGGGAGAGGGCCCGCTCGCGGTGCGCCCGGACCAGGTGGTCGTCCATCAGCTCCCGGAGCACGTCGTCCTCCACGGCCTCGATCACGTTCACCTCGTGCGAGGTGCGGAAGCCGTCGAAGAAGTGCAGGAAGGGCACGCGGGCCTCGAGCGTGGAGACGTGCGCGACCGCGGCCATGTCCTGCGCCGACTGCACCGAGGACGAGGCCAGCATGCCCCACCCGGTGGGACGGACGGCCATCACGTCGCTGTGGTCGCCGAAGATCGACAGGGCGTGCGTGGCCACGGTGCGCGCCGCCACGTGGATCACCGCCGGGGTGAGCTCGCCGGCGATCTTGAACATGTTCGGGATCATCAGCAGGAGGCCCTGGGAGGCCGTGAAGGTGGTGCCCAGGGCACCGCCCTGCAGGGCTCCGTGCAGGGCGCCGGCCGCCCCGCCCTCGCTCTGCATCTCGATCACCTGGGGCGCCACGCCCCACAGGTTGGTCCGCCCCGCCGCCGACCACGCGTCGGCGTGCTCGGCCATCGGGGAGGACGGCGTGATCGGGTAGATGGCGATCACCTCGCTCAGCTTGTGGGCGATGCGCGCCGTCGCCTCGTTCCCGTCCACCGTGACCAACGTCTTGCGTCCCGTCATCCCGCTCACCATCCGTCTCGTCCCGCCGGCCGTCCGATGCCCCCTCGACGTGAGGGCGGGGGCACAGGCCCCCGCCCTCAGCGTCTCGTCGTCTGGGCTGTCAGCTCAAGCGAGCTGCCTGGTCGGCTCCTTCACCCTGTGGAACAACCTACCGGGCTCCCACGGCGTCCCGAGGGCCGGAAGGACCACCCGGTCCAGGCCGATGTACCCGGCGTTCCGCCACGCGAGGACCAGCAGGACCTCGGCCAGGAAGAACACGGGGTTCACGCCGGCCACGCCGGCCAGCCCGAAGGACATGCTCAGCATGCCTGCGAAGAAGGCGGAGACGCCGGTGAACAGCCCGACGATCAGCGCGATCCCGATCGCCATCTCGCCCAGCGGGATGACCCGGGTCATGATCCCGGCGCCGTCGCCACCCACCCAGTGCAGGAACGACGCGTACCAGCCGTAGTTGACGGCGGAGTGGGGCCCCTGCGCGGCGCCGTGGAGCGCCCCGGCGGAGAACCCCGCGATGCCTGCCGAACTGCCCAGCCACCCGCCCTGGATCTTCTCCCACCCGGCGTTGGCCCACTCGTACCCGAAGTACACGCGGACCACCAGCCAGATCCAGGAGGCAGCGGTCGAATCGAAGAGCCACTTCGCGAACCTGGGCTCCTCCAAGTGCACGGCCTCTGATGCCATCGCACCCTCCTTTCTACGGCTGCCAGCATGGCCGGAGAGCGGTGGAGCGCCAGCGGTCGGTCGCCCCCTTGCCAAATAGGACTTTCCCGGTCCGGGATGGGACCTTTGGCCCCCCGGCGACGTCCGGTGCCGAGCGTGGTGAACGCGGGCGCTAGGACTGGGTGCCTGGGGTGGTCGTGTGGCGCGCCAGGTAGGCGGCGGCCTCGGCCCGGCGGGCCACCTCGAGCTTGGACAGGATGCTCGAGACGTAGTTCTTGACGGTCTTCTCCGCCAGGCGGAGGTCCTCGCCGATCTCTTTGTTCGTCTTGCCGTCGGCGACCAGGGAGAGGATCCGCTCCTCCTGGGGGGAGAGCCGGGCGAGCTTCTCGTCCTTCAGCAGGTGCTTGCCCTTGCGTAGGCGCTCCAGCACGGCGTTCGTGACCGCGGGGTCCAGGAGGCTCTCGCCCTTGCCCACCGTGCGGATGGCCCGGACCAGCTCGCCCCCCTTGACCTGCTTGAGGACGTAGCCGGAGGCCCCCGCCATGATCGATGCGAACAGGGCCTCGTCGTCGGCGAAGGACGTGAGCATGACCACCGAGGTCTTGGGATGCCTGGCCCGGATCTCGCGGGTGGCCTCGATCCCGCTTCCGTCGGCCAGGCGGACGTCCATCACGACCACGTCGGGGCGCGAGCGGTCGGCCTCGTCGATCGCCTCGCGGATCGTCCCCGCCTCGGCCGTCACGATGATGTCCTCGGTGGCCTGCAGGAGCGCCTTCACGCCGCTGCGGACGACCTCGTGATCGTCCACCAGCAGCACGCGGAGCGGCGGTTCCTTGGTGCCCTTCGTCACGTGAGCCATCCTAGCGGCTGGGCGCCGCCGGGCACGTGAAGGCGGGGCCTTCAGCTCGCTCACGCACCCGTCCCGGTAGCGGCGGGCAGGCCGTTGCGGAGCATCTGCCCCACGCCGTCCAGGAAGTCCTTCACGGTCGCCTCGGCCACCCGGTGCAGGAGAGCCCGGTCCAGGACGCGACCGAGCGCCCCCAGGGGCGGGCGGTACCGCCCGCTGAGCGACAGCTGGGTGCGGTCGGCGCCCAGACCGGCGATCTCCATGTCCGCCTCCAGGATGGGGAACAGCCCCTCGGTCCGGGTGGCCCTCCAGGTGAGCGGCAGCAGGACCTTGCCCGGGCTCCGGTAGGGGTTGCCGAGCTCGATCTCCACGCTCTTGGCCACGCGCCGGTCGCTGGCCGGGAACCCCACGTCGACCAGGAGCCGTTCGCCCCGGTCCTCGGCACCCTCGGCGATGCCCGGGAGCCACGAGGCCGGGTCGTGCAGCAGCTTCTCCTCGACCTCGGCGAACCGCATGGCCAGGTCCAGGTAGTAACGGATGAACATGT
>DASQQQ010000029.1:0-21395 GCA_035643355.1 Actinomycetota bacterium
CGTGGTGAGCGTCGACGGCGTCCCGCTGCCCCAGCTGACCGAGGCCCAGCTCCGGCGGGTGGTGGCCATGGTGACGCAGGAGAACTTCCTGTTCACCGGGACGGTGGCCGAGAACATCGCCTTCGGCCGGCCCGACGCCACCGCCGGTGAGATCGAGGACGCGGCCCGGGCGATCGGGGCCCACGCCTTCATCGAGGCGCTGCCCAACGGCTACGACACGCAGGTCGAGAAGCGAGGCAGCCGCCTGTCGGCCGGTCAGCGACAGCTGGTGGCCTTCGCCCGAGCCTTCCTGGCCGATCCGGCCGTGCTGATCCTTGACGAGGCGACCTCCTCGCTGGACGTGCCCTCGGAGCGTGCGGTCCAGCGCGCGCTCCGCACCGTGCTGGTGGACCGGACGGCGTTGATCATCGCCCATCGGCTCTCCACGGTGGAGATCGCCGACAGGGTGCTGGTCCTGGAGGACGGGCGGGTGGTGGAGGACGGTCGCCCCACCGAGCTGATCGCCGCGGGTGGCGAGTACGCCGACCTGCACCAGGCCTGGCGCGAGAGCCTGCTCTGAAGCACGAGGCTCCCGAAGGTGTGACCGCGACCTACGGCTCGTCGAGCCAGTCGGGATAGGATCGACCGGCGACCCGCACGAACGGCGGCTCCAGGTCGGGGATCTCGGCCAGCACCGCTGCGGCGCTGTCCGCGGCGGTCTCCGCCGCCCCCCGCTCGGCCCCGATCACCGCGGGGAGCAGGGCCACGTCGCCCGGGGTGGTGATGCCGGTCGCCTGGGGGACGGCCAGGGCGAAGGCGACCGCGGCGTCGATGTGAGGCCGATCCTCGAGCGGCTCGTACCAGGTGGCGCGCCGGTCGGTCCGGTCGGCGCGCCAGAGGTTCCTGGCCAGCGCCTTGATCAGCATCAGCCCGACGTCCTGCGCCCGCACGGTCTCCAACAGCTCGCGGAAGTCGTCCACGTACTCCCGTTCCAGCGAGAGCCGGTAGTTGTAGGGGGTCAGCACCGTGTCGAAGGAGAAGCGCCGGAGCGCCTCCCGATGCGTGGCCGGTGCCCGCATCCCGTGGCCGGTGATGCCGATCGCTCCTACCAGTCCCTCATCGCGCGCCCGGAGGGCGCCCTCCAGCGCCCCGTGCGGGCCGGTGACCGCATCGAGCTGCTCGATGGTCCCCACGGCGTGGAGCTGCAGCAGATCCACCCGGTCCACCCGCAGCCGCACCAGGGATCGTCGGATCCCATCGTAGGCACCGTGGGCCGTGCGCTCACCGGTCTTGGTGGCCAGGAAGATCTCGTCACGGATCTTCGGCATCCATGCCCCCAGGCGGAGTTCGGAGTCGCCGTAGTCTGCGGCCGTGTCGAAGTGGTTGATGCCGGCGCGCAGGGCCAGCGCGATCGAATCGTCCGCCACGTCCTGCGGCACCTCGGAGAGGGCCGCGCCGCCGTAGATCAGCACGCTGCTCCGGTGCTCGAGCCGGCCCAGCCTACGTCGCTCCATCGCGGCCGCTCCTCGGAGGTGGCGGGTCCATCCTACCGACGGTGTGGGCGGTCGGCTTCGTCGAGGTGCCCGCCGGGCCGGTGCGGAGCGTACGATGGGAGCGAGACCGCATGAAGCTACGCCGGGTCAGATGGGTACCGGTGGCCGTCGCGGTCGCCGTGGGCCTCGGGTGGTGGTTCGGAGGGTTCCGGGAAGCCTTCTACGGGTCCTCCCACGACGGCCGGGTCCCGACCGCCGAACCCTCGCCGTCACCCACCGCAGCTCCGGCCTCACCGTCCACGCCGTCGACGTTCGCCTCGACGCGCGAGATCGCCCGGGGCCGGGCGTTGGGCGTGGCCTGGGCGATCACCGCGTCCAGCGGGAGCGGGCCCACGTGCATCATCATCCAGCGTCCGTCTTCTCGGCACTCCAAGACCTGTTGGCCGGCCGACCGGGTCTCCACCGAGGCGCCGCTGCGGGCTGCGGCTCCCCGCGGCGAGTTCTGGTTCGGGCCCGCCCCGATCGCTGCCGCGGACGTCTGGGTCACCCTCAGCGACGGACGGACCAGGGAGGGGACGATCCACCACATCCCCTCGGCGTCGGTGGGATGGGGGAGCGTGTACCTGGTCGACGTGCCGTTCCCCAGGGCATCGGGAACCGTGGTGGTGGTCGGGACCGAGGGCCGGTTCCTGACGGCGGCCGGGACCGCCGCGCACCGGGTGATCCCGCTCGTTCGCCTCTATTCGGACCGGCTCCGCCCGCCGAGCTGAGTCGGGCGCTGACGGCCGTGTCCGTCCGAGTGCGCCATCCGGTCCCCGCTCCCAAGGCGGCTCCCATCGGGAGCCGAGGCTCTCACCGGGAACGCATTAGGCTGGGAGGATGCGGGGTGGGATCGTGCTCGCCGTCCTCGGGCTGATGGCGGTGCTGTGGGCGACGGTGGCGCGTCCGGGAGCCACAGGAGGAACCGTGCTGCTGATCGGCTACCTCCTCCTCGTCACCGTCTACTTCATCGGCTACCGGTGGGCCTGGCCCCGGTGGCGGGACCGGCACGCGAAGCGGGTCGCCGGCCGCTAGGCCAAGCGGCCCCGAGCGCGGCCGAAGGCTCCCTCCGGCGACGCGTGAGGGGCTCCATATACTGGCTGAGGGCCTGTCGGCCGGATCCCCGCACGGAAGGAGCTCGTGGCGGAACCACGCGTGTCGAGGTACGCCTGGGTCACGATGGGTGTCGTCCTCATCGGGACGTTCATGGTGTTCCTCGACACCACCATCGTGAACGTGGCGCTGCCGCAGATCGGTTTCGACCTGCACAGCGGCCAGGGCATCGAGTGGATCATCACGGGGTACCTGCTGGCGGTTGGCGTTTCCCAGCCGGCATCAGGATGGCTGGCCGACCGGTTCGGGCGCAAGAAGATCTACACCCTGAGCCTGGCCGCCTTCGCGGGGGGATCGCTGATGTCGGCCCTCGCTCCCAACCTCCAGGCGCTGGTGGGCTTCCGCGTGTTCCAGGGGCTGGGCGGCGGCGCCATGATGCCGGTGGGCCTGGCGATGATCTACGAGCTGTTCCCGCCGACCCGGCGCGGGACCGCTCTGGGCATCTGGGGGATCGCAGCCATGGCCGCTCCAACGGTGGGCCCTGCGGCCGGGGGCTACATCGTGACCGCGTTCGGGTGGCGGTGGCTCTTCCTGCTGAACGTGCCCATCGGCGCCGTGGGCATCGTCGCGGCCCTGCGGCTCCTTCGGGCCTCGGCCGGGTTCCACGAGGAGCGGCCCTTCGACGGGGTGGGGTGGGGGCTGGGGACGGCGGGACTGCTCTTGTTGCTCCTGGCCTTCTCCGAGGCGGACAGCTGGGGGTGGTCCTCGGCGGCCATGATCGGTTCGATCGCCGGGGGTCTGGCCCTGCTCGCCCTGTTCGTCCGCCGTGAGCTCCGCACCGATGATCCCTTGATCGACGTGCGGATGTTCGCCGTCCCCGTCTTCTCGCTGACCATGATCCTGGTGGCGCTCATCACGACGATCCAGTTCGGCCGTCTGGTGTTCGTGCCCATCGACCTGGAGACGGTCCGGCGGTACTCGGCCTTCGTGACCGGGTTGATCCTCACGCCCAGCGCCATCGGGACCGCGCTGACCATGCCGCTCGGGGGCAAGCTGGCCGACCTGGTCGGCGCCCGGACGCCGGTCCTGGCCGGCGTGGTCATCCTCACCCTGGCCGCCTGGTTCTTGGGCCACCTCAGGGCCGGCAGCAGCGTGACCTGGATCATCCTGGTGCTCGTGATCCAGGGGGCCGGCACGGGCCTGGCCCTGATGCCCAACACGGTCACGGCGATGAACGCCCTCCCGGCGCGCTTGGTCGCCCAGGGCTCCGCGGTGCGCGCGGTGAACCGTCAGATCGCCGGCTCGCTGGGGACGGCCGTCCTTGCCAGCATCGTGGCGGCTCGTATCGGCACCGTCTCGGCCGGGCGAGCGGTCCCGCCGGCGGCCGGGCAAGCGGCCTACAACGTGGTGTACCTGATCGGGTTCGGCGCCGGCGTGCTGGCGATCGTGCTGGCGATCTTCCTGCCCGGCCGGGCCCGGATGCGGGAGCTCCAGCGGCAGCGCAGTGAGGAATTCGTCGCCCCGGCCGAGGCGTGAGGGTGTCCGAGATCGCGATCGTCGGTGGTGGGATGGTGGGGGAGCTCACGGCGCTCCTGCTCGCGGAGCACGGCCACCAGGTGCTGCTCCTGGACCGCGATGAGGAACCTCCTGATGGGTCCCCCGAGGACGACTTCGAACGCTGGCCTCGGCCGGGTGTGCCGCAGGCCGTTCACGCCCACGTCTTCCGCGCGCGCTCCACGCGCCTCCTGCGGGAGGAGGCCCCCGACGTGCTGGAGGCGCTCGAGGACCGCGGTGTGAGCGCGCCGGGATCTGGTTCGGCGAGGGGTTCGAGCGGGATGCCGCGCTGTCCGCCCGCCGTCCCGTCTACGAGGCGGTGTTGCACCGCGCGGTCGGAGGCCGGTCGCGGATCGAACGTCGCTCCGGCGTACACATCGCTGGCCTGCTGGGCCGGACGGACGGACACGTCGCCACCGTGACGGGCGTGCGGACGGACGAGGGTGAGCGGGTCCCGGCAGATCCGGTGATCGACTGCCGCGGCCGGCGCTCCTCCGCTCCGAGGTGACTCCGTGGCGTCGGGGCACGCCTGGCGGTCGACGCGCTGTTCCCGTGCGATCTCCACTACTACGCGCGGCACTACCGGCTCCGGGCCGGCGCGTCCTACCCTTCTGAGGAGGTGCCCGTGGGGCAGTGGGCCCCGTACGGGTTGTTCGTCGCGTTCGGGGGCGACAACGGGACCTTCTCGCTGGCCGGTGCCGTGTCCAAGCCGACCAGACGCTGGGAGCGTGGTTCGAGGCGCAGACGGCGGTCGACGCTCGGATGGTCCGGACGATGCGCGCCGGGATCGCCGGGGCGCCGGCCCCCGAGCCGAGGGGGGATCGTCGGAGGGAGGGGACCCCTCCCCCGAGTCCGGTTCGAGTCCCTGGTCCGCGCCTGAGGGGCGGATCCCGCCAACCCGATCTGGAGGCGCCCCAGGCCTCCATCTCGTGACCCGTGGCACCCGGTCGGCAAGCGTGGCCGCCACCAGGGCGCACATCGCGTTCGTGATGGCCGCCAGGAACATCACGTGATCGAGGGCAAGCCCCACCCCCAGGTTGGCCGAGTCGTCGAACGCGTTCGGGTCCCCCGCGAACAGCGTCACGACGTGCGCCAGCTGTGCCAGGTTCACGGCGAGGAAGACCACGCTGAACCGCGCAAACCACGACGCGATCCGTGTCGCACCACGACCGGGGCCGCACCTCGGGCCACATCCTCACCAGGAGGATGCCGACCCCGAGCACCTCGAGGGGCAGGTTCGGCCTCCTCACGCTCTGGCCCATCCTGGCCGTGTCCGATCGCTCCCGATGAGGCTCGCGGGATCGTCGTCGTTCTGACCGTGATCGCCGTGCTGGCTCGCTCGACATCGCACTGACCTCTGCCCTGACCGCCGCGGGGAGGCTCGACTGGCTGCTGACGGCGAAAGGCGGAGGCGTGCATCTGGCCGGGCTGATGGTCTGGCTGAGCGGCCGAGGATCCGGTCGGAACGCTGTTGCCAAACGGCCGATGCCGTCTACGATGGAGGCACGGGAGAAAGGAGGTGGTCCTACTTGCATAGACAGCAGGAGACCCCCGAGGTGACTGGCTGCTGAGCCATCCCTCGCGGGCCGGGGCCACCGCCCCCGCCCGTCCGCCGGGAGACCGGCAGAATCCAACCAGATCACCGAGCCCGCGGGCTCCGGTTGGTCTACCGGACCAGCCTCGTTGTAGGCGGCAGCGCCCGCGGGCAGCGGAACTCGGTGGGCCGGGCCCTGTCACAGGGCCCGGCCCATCAGCGTCGGGGGCGCGACTGCGCCCGCGACGTTAGGCGGTTCGATGGGGAAGGCTCAACAGGCGGTCGATCTCGGCGCGGACCGGTCCGCTGTCGAACGGCTGGACGCCCAACGCCGCTTGGGTCCGAGCGCTCAGTTCCTCGAAGAGGGAGACCGATGCCCGGAGGGCCCGGCCCATGCCGACGATCGAGAAGTCGCCCCAGCAGGATCCCACGGCATCCATCAGGTCGTGGTCGATCCACTCCCGGAGGTGCCCACCGTTGTGCCAGGTATCGTAGGTCCAGCCGTACCGTGAGCGATGGTCCCACACGAGCATCTGCAGCAGCTCGTCCTTCACGTCTCGATCCCGGAACTTCGCCATCCAGGGTTCGCCTCGGATCAGGCACTTCGCGGACATCAGTGCGGCCGCGTAGAACCAGTTGATGCAGCGCGTGATCTCGTCCCTCGACGGGGGGAGCGGTGGTCCGGCGGCTCGGCTCAACCCGTGGCTCAAGCCGTCCTTGTCGAGCAGTACATGGAACGGGCGATCGTACGAGACACCCTGTATCGCGGCATCGATCCCGGCGATCATGAAATCGATCTTGCCGTCGACGTAGTGGACCAACCGCGTCGGGTGCCAGTCCACGTTCTCCGGTTCCTCGACCACCAGGACTTCTCCGAACGGCCGGTACCAATCCGACCGCTCCAGCAGCAGGCTCGGGTCCCGGACGTACAACTCGATATCGAGGTCGGAGAGATCGTCGGCGGCTCCCTCGCCACGGGCCAGAGACCCGGTCAGGACCACCAGACGGATGTTGTCGTCTTCATGGGCCCATCGGTAGACGCGATCGAGCGCGAGCCGATGCTCCATGATCACCGGCCGTTCCGGAGCGTGAGCTCGATGGCCCGGTCATGGCCCTCGGCGTCGCGGTGGATCCCAGGGTTCGAGAGGCCCAGAGCGCGGAACGTCGGTTCGAGGACACGTGCCTGGTCGCCGCCGATCTCGAGGAGCAGGTGACCACCCCGACGCAGCCAGCGGACGCTGAGCCGAGCCACGCGCTCCAAGAACCTCGTGCCGCCGGGCCCGCCGTCCAGCGCGAGGTGCGGCTCGAAGGCGATCACGTCCCGGGGCAACAGGTGCATCTCCTCCCGGGGAACGTACGGCACGACGGCCGTCATCACGTCGACCAGCCCGACCAAGCTAACCGGCAGGGGATCGTCCAGATCGCCCCGGAGCGCCGTGATGCCGTTGCTCGTTGCACAGGCGACGGCGATCTGGTCGATGTCGGTCCCGAGCACGGTGGCGGCGGGGCGGGCATGGTGCATCACGGCGGCCACCGCGCCGCTGCCCGTGCAGAGATCGACGGCGACCCCCACCTCGGGCAGGAGGGACGCGGCCCGTCGGGCCAGCGGTTCGGTGTGGGCGCGCGGAACGTAGACACCGGGCTCCACGCGGATCGGGAGGCCGCAGAACTCGAGCGATCCCACGATCCAGGCCAGCGGTTCGCCACGCTCGCGCCGGACCAGGATCTCGTCCAACGGTGCGACGCCGGCGTGCGCCGCACGGATCAGCTCGTCCGCCTCGTCGGCGGGTGCCACGCAGCCCGCGGCGGCCAGGGCGCGAACCACGTCCAGGCGAGACCGGTTCACGGAGCTGTCCCGGATCCCCACCATCCTGGTCGAGGATCACGCGAGGCGCTCCAAGGGGAGGGCGGTGAACCCCCTGCCCTCATTGGCTGGTCCTGCTCCATGGAGCTCAGTCCTCGTGTCCGTTCGGGGCTAGGTCATCGCGGCTTACCGTGCTCCAGGGCCGGGCGGGAAGGATCATCGCGCTCCCCGTGGCCATGGCAAGCCGCTTGCCATCGGCATCCTCGACCGTCGCCGTGGCGACCACGATCCGACGCCCGCGGTGGACCACGGTGCCCCGAGCCACCAGGTCCCGACCATCGGCCGTCACCGGACGCAGGAAGTTCACCTTCAGGTCGAGCGTGCCGAAGGCGGCGCCGGCCGGGATGGTGGTGGTGATCGCGGTGCCGATCGCCCCGTCCGCCAGCAGTCCGACGGCGCCCCCGTAGAACGTGGCGTACCCGGTGCAGAACCACTCCGATGCCGGCATGGTCCAGGCAGCCGCCCCCTGGTCCACCTCGAGCGGGCGCCATCCCAGCAGGTGGCAGATCGGCGGGAGCCGGAGCTCGCCGGCCACCCACCGCTGCATCAGCTCGAGTCCGCCGGCCCGGTCCCACTCCGCTTGCGGGAGCACCTCGCCCTGGGGTGGGCGCTGGTATGGATCGGGGTCGGCCGGGTCGGCGACGGGGAGAGTTGACCACGAGGCGGGGAGCTCGGGCGGGTCGAAGGGGACCGGCTGGACCAGGCAGCGGGAAGTGGCGTGGGCCAGGAGCGCTCCCGCCGCGTCTTCGATCCGGGCCTCGGAGAGCGCTTGCCTCCGGCCGACGTGCACCACCCGCCCGGTGGCGGAGAGGGTGCGGCTGGAGGGCGTGGCCGGCCGGACGAAGTCCAGGGAGAGCTCCGAGGTGACGACCGAGGTCCGCGCGGGCTGCACCGTGTAGATCGCGCCGCCGAGGGCAGCGTCCGCCACGAACGCGAGCGCTCCGCCCGGGAACAGCCCGGTGGCCGAGCGCCACCAGGGGCTGGCCGGCATCGACCACGTTGACGCGCCCTCCCGTGCATCCACCACGACCAGGCCGGCCAGGTGATGGATAGGCGGGCCAGGGGCCCGCCCTTCGGTGAAGAGCCTGAGCTGGTCCAGCCCGCTGAGCCCGAACAGCCCGGGCTTCTCCACGTACGCGTACGAGCCGCGGACCGGTTCATCGGTGATCACGCGTTGCAGGATAACGGGGTAGGCTGCCCGCATGCCTGAGATCCTGCTCTTCCACCATGCGTACGGGCTGACGGCCGGGTGCCGTTCCTTCGCGGACGACCTTCGCGCCGCCGGCCATGTCGTGCATCTCCCGGACCTGTACGAGGGTCACACCTTCGGCAACCTCGACGAGGGGGTGGGCTACGCGAAGCAGGTCGGCTTCGACACGATCATCGAGCGCGGGCGTGTCTCTGCGGAAGACCTGCCGAACGAGATCGTCTACGGGGGCTTCTCGCTCGGGGTGCTGCCGGCCCAGATGCTCGCCCAGACCCGCCCCGGCGCCAGGGGAGCGCTGTTGCTCCACGCCTGCGTCCCGCCCTCCGAGTTCGGTGAGGGATGGCCTGAGGGCGTCCCCGTCCAGATCCACATGATGGAGGCCGACCCGATGGCCCTCGAGGGCGACCTCGATGCCGCCCGGGAGCTCGCGGACGGTGTCGACGGCGCAGAGCTCTTCCTGTACCCGGGCGACCGGCACCTGTTCTCCGATCGCAGCCTGCCCGACCACGAGGAGGCGGCGGCAACCCTGATGACGAAGCGGGTCATCAGCTTCCTGGATGGCCTCGGGTAGCAGCGCTCCGCCGATGGGCGAGGGGATGGGATCGCCGGGCGGGACCGGCGCAGCCGCGGGGCCTGCGGTGGATCTTCACTGGATCCCTTTGGGCGCGGGTGGTTACGTGGTCCGCTGGAACGGCAAGGTCTACGAGGCGATGAAGGCCGGCCTCGAGCGTCGGCCGCGGTACGCGCTGTACCACACGGCCCTGGAGGTGCTGGTTCCGGGTGGCCGGTTCGCCATCGAGTCGGCGCCGATCCCCGATCGCCGCCGGTGGGAACGAGGGGTCGTGGCCGAGGGCCCGGTCGGGATGAGGTTGGCGGGACGGTTCCGCCTGTTCCGCTACGAGATCCGGCGGTGGGAGAGCGGCTGGATCCCGGACATCCACGAGGCCGTGCGGACGGACCGGGTGGCGGACGACGCGGAGCGCGCGCTGAGGATGCTCGACCTGGTGCCCGCCGTCCCTACTCCGGTCTGGGGTCGGGACGAGTTCGGCACCGGGGACATGTGGAACTCGAACTCACTCACCTCGTGGCTCCTCCTTCGATCGGGCATCGACGTGGACCGGCTCGAGCCGCCGCCCGGGGGCCGGGCGCCCGGCTGGGACGCCGGCCTGGTCGTCGGCCGCCGTCAGATGGGGGCGGCCCGGGACCCTCGACCAGATGGCTCGGGTCACCGTGGCCGGAGATCCACGATCCGGATCCGGGCAGGTCGGCGATGAAGCCGTCACGGTCGCGGCCCGGGTTGAGGATGCCGAAGCATCGAGGGCAGACGCCCATGGCCTGCGTGGTGGGCCTCATGCTCCTGTCGGTCCTGGCGGTGAGCTGCGGCGCAGGCGGGGCCACCGGACCACGCGGTTCCCGGTCGCCGATCGCATCGCCGATCCCGACATCCGGGGGCCCCACGCCCAGCCAGAGCGACCCGCCGACGGTGCCGTCGCGCCGGGTGGTCTTCATTTCCTCGCGAGGAGCGCACCTCGTGGGCCGGCTGTTCTCGCCCGGAGGGACCCGGGGCGTGATCCTCGCCCATCAGGTCGACGACGATCAGACCGATTGGCTCGACTTCGCCCCCGTCCTGGCTTCGCATGACTTCACGGTCCTCACCTTCAACTTCGAGGGCTATTGCGGAGGCGGCGGTTGTTCCCGGGGCACCGCCCCGAGCACGGAGCTCTGGACCGATATCGTGGGGGCGGTCGACTTCCTGGAGACGAAGGGCGTCAGGCAGATCGGTCTGCTGGGGGCCAGCCTCGGGGGAGAGGTGTGCATGGCGGCGGCGGCGCGCCTGGGGAAGCGGATCGGTGCGGTGGCCACGTTATCGGCATCGATCGGCCTGGCTGAGGTCGGCGTGGCTGCCGCTCGTCGCGACGCCTCGGCCATCACCGTCCCCAAGCTGTTCGTATCCGGCCGCTTCGACACGGCTCCAGCCCACGCGGCTCGCACGTTCGAGCGCGTCGCGGAACAGCCCAAACGGTTGGTGCTCCTGCCCTCCGGGGAACACGGTATCGACCTCCTCAGGTGGGAGCCGGGGGAGCGAACCCGCTCACTGATCCTGGCGTTCTTCGACCGGGCCTTGGCCCGAAGCTGATCGACCGGCTGGATCACCCCCTGGTGTTCCGGCTCAGGCCCTGGAAGGGTCGGCTGGCCATGGCCCATGATTCCACCCAGGCTCGGGCACGATGAGCCCGCAGCGCTACAGCGCCCGCCCGCACCACCGATCGCCGCCGGCCTGGGACCGCAGGTAGCCGGGTACTCAGGTCGGCCGACCTCAGCCGTCCTGCGGGCGATCCTCGCGTACGATCCGGACCACCACCTCGGCGGCCGGCCCGGGCTCGGATCGCCCCCTCGAGCGAAGGCGCCGGACCACGAAGCCGAGGGACGCCGACCCGATGAGCACACCCACCAGGCTCTTGATGGAACGGAGGGTGGGGGGCAGGCGTTCCTCCAGCTCCCGGAGATCGGTCTCCAAGCGGTGTCGAGCTTCCTCGATCTCGTTCATCGCGCGAGTTGCCGCTTCGCCCATCGAGCGTCCTCCTTCAGCGTCTCCTGCGTGCGCTTCGGCGTGGTGGGAGCCGTCCGCATGGCCCGGCGGCCGGCCAGGACGAGCCCCCCGGCGAGGAGGACCGATGCGGCCGCCACGGCCAGGTCGGCCGCCCAGGTGGGCAGCACCAGGTCCAGCGCGGCCGATCCCGCGGCCGCCGCGAAGCCGATCGCGTACAGTCCCACCACGCCGGCGGCCACCATCAGGCCGACGCCGATGGCCCGGGCGGACACGGCCTCGGCCACCTCGATCCTGGTCAGTTCAACGTGCTTGCGCACCAGCGTGCGGGCATCATCCACCGCCGACGCGATCACGGTACCGAGCGGTCGTCTCCCCGCTCGCGCTCCTTCGATCCGCTCATCCACGATCTGGACCCCCTCCTCTCACCATCACTGCCCAGGACAACCGCAAGCAGGTTGTACTCCATACCGCGGCGGCTCTCAGACGAGGATCTCGGAGCGCCGGGATGTACACGTTCTGGTTCAGAACGCACCCTTCCGAGATGTGGAACAGGATGAGCTCGTGCGGGTGAGCGATCCTCAGGGCCTGGAGCGAGCCTACCGGGAGCATGGGCAGCGGCTGTGGCGGGCCGTGCTGGCGTACGGGGGCGATCCAGAGATCGCCAGCGACGCGGTGGCCGAGGCCTTCGCCCAGGCCCTGCGCCGAGGCTCGGCCATCCGGGAACCGGAGCGGTGGGTCTGGACGGCGGCGTTCCGGATCGCGGCCGGTGAGCTGAAGGAGCGGCGCAGGCGGAACGACCAACCGGTCGCAGATCCGTACGTGTTGCCGGACGAGGCCATCGAGCTCGCGTCGGTGCTCCGGACCTTGCCGGACAAGCAGCGGGCTGCCCTGGTGCTGCATTACTACGCGGACCTGCCCAACGACCGCATCGCCGAAATCCTCGGGATCACCCGAGCCACGGTTCGGGTGCACCTCAGCCAGGGTCGGCGGCGCTTGAAGCAGTTGCTGGAGGACGACGATGCCTGACATCAAGGAGCGGTTCCGAGCGTTCGACCGGGTGACGTCGCCCGACCTGTGGGACGAGGCCGAGCGCCGGACCCCCCGGGGCCAGGTGCCCGGCGAGCCGAGCGCGGGGCGGCGCCTGGCCGTGGCGGCGCTGGCCCTGGCCGTGGCCGCCGCCGGGATCGGAGTCGCGGTGCGAGCGATCGGCGTCGGCACCGGCGAGGAACCGGGAGCCAGTGACACGAGCGTGACGCCGCCCACCCCGTCCCCCAGCGGAACGGCCGGGCCCACCATCGGTGGACCGGTGTCCGCGGTGCTCGCCCTGCCTGGCACGTCCTCATCGATCGTCGCGGGCCCCGACGGGGTCGCGTATGTCGCCGTCGTCACCGACGCAGGGTCGCGGCAGATCGTCCGGTCGGATCCCTCGGAGGGGAGCGTGGTGACGAACACCGCCATCCCCGGGGGCAAGCAAGGGGTATCGATCGCCTTCGTCGGCGATGCCCTGTGGGCGGGATGGGGACACGAGCTCCACCGCTTGGATCCGGCGTCCCTGGATGAGCTGAACCGGGTGGCGCTGCCCTCGGCCCCGGGAGCGATCGCCGTGTCGCCGGAGGGCTCGCTGTGGGTGGGCGTGGACGGGCGGATCCTCCTCATCGATCCTGCGTCGCAGCTCACCACCCAGACCGTGACCCTGGACGGGACGGCCCGGCTGATCTCCTTCGACCCCAGCGGGAGGCACGCGTACGTGGTCACCGACGCGCCCGTCGGGCAGGACGGCGAGCTGCTGGCCGAGCTCGATGCAACCACCGGGCAGCTCATCAGCTCGTCGGCGGTCGGCTACCGGGACCTGCTGGGGCCATCGGCCATCGCGGCTACCGACACCGGCGTGTGGGTCAGCTATCCCACCGGGATGATGGGCCAGGTCGACTTCCTGCCTGGGAAGGGGCTCACGGCCGCTCGCCCCGGCCTCGGACGGGAGGAGAGCAGCAACCAGGTGGCGGTCAGCGCCGCGGCCGGACTCGTGTGGGTGAGCGACCAAGCGGCGGGAACCCTCGCCTGCATCGACCCCACCACCCGCGACGTGCTCGACCGCTTCTCGATGACGACCACCAAGACGAACGACCTCTCGGGACGGCTCGTCACCCAGGTCGGATCGGCCCTCTACATGGACGGTTCCTCATCCCTCCTCCGCCTGGACCCACCTACGAGGTGCATACCGGGGGAGTAGCCAGGCGACGGGACACGATGCTTCGATCCAAGGGCTGAGGAGCGAGGGTCCCTAGCGGACCCGGATGTCCAAGCCGTCGACCAGGCGGTCGAGCCCCGTGACCCGGGATCCCTTGACGAGGACGATGTCGCCGGCTTCGGCGCTGGATCGGATGGCCTCGAGCGCCTCATCGACGCTCGCGCACCCGATGACTTGCTTCGCTCGCAGACCGGCGCGGTGCGCTCCGATGGCGATGGGCCGAGCCTCCGGCCCGACCACGACCAGCCGGTGCAGCCGGGCCGCGGCCGCCAGCTCACCCACCCGCTCGTGCTCCCGCAGCGACCAACGTCCGAGCTCCGCCATGTGGCCGAGCACAGCGATCCGCCGGCCCCTGTCGGGCAAGGCCGCCAGCGCTGCCAGCGCCGCCGCCACAGATGTGGGGTTCGCGTTGTAGGAGTCGTCCCAGATGCGGAGCCCGCGTGCGGTGACCCGCTCCTGCATCCTCCTCGGGGAGGGCTCGGCATGCGAGAGGGCGTCCGCACAGACCTCCAGCGGGATCCCCAGGGTTCGGGCACAGGCACTCGCCGCGAGCGCGTCGGTGAGGAAGTGCGGTCCATGCAAGCGCAGCTCGACGTTCGCTGCGTTGGCCTGGTGGATGAGCCGGAACCCGAGACAGCCATCCTCGCGGACCCTCACTCGGTCGGCCCGAACGTCTGCACCGGGACGCCGTCCGAACAGCAGCACCTGGGCGTCGGTCCGATCGGCGTAGCTGCGCACCACCGGGTCGTCGGCGTTGAGCACGGCCGTTCCCGCCCGGGGCAGGCCCTCCACGAGCTCGACCTTGCCCTCGGCGACGGCCTCGACAGAGCCGAACGAGGCCAGGTGCGCCTTGCCGACGACCGTGACCACGCCGACATGGGGTCGTGCCACCTGGCACAAGGAGGCGATCTCTCCCACCACCCCCGCGCCGATCTCGCAGACCAGGACCTCGGAGCGGCGGTCGGCCGCCAGTACGGTGAGCGGAAGGCCGATCTGGTTGTTGTAGGAAGCGGGACTCGCCGTGACGTGCCGCCGACGACCCAGGATGGATGCCAGGAGATCTTTGGTGGTGGTCTTGCCCACGGATCCCGTGATGCCCACGACGGTCGCCGACAGCCGGCGGCGCTCGTCTGCCGCCAACCGCAGGAGGGCCACTCCCGGGTCGTCCACCACGATCGCCGACCGACCGGACCCGTCGTGCCGGGAGACCAGGGTGGCCGCCGCCCCGCGTTGGTACGCCTCGTCGACGTGATCGTGGCCGTCCGTCCTCGTGCCGGGGAGGGCGACGAAGAGCGCGCTCGGACCGGCCTGTCGGCTGTCGATCACCACGTGGTCCACCCAGCTCCGCGCGCCGATCGCTCGGCCGCGGACCGTCGCCGCGATGGATGAGGTCGTTCGTCCCTGCACGGGTCTTCATCCCTACCGACCGGACGGATCGAGGAGCGGTTCCGTGAACCATCCGGCGGTCGGATCGGTCTGTTCGGTGATGCGCTCGCATGGTGCTACCCGCCCGGACCCGTCACTCGGGCTGATCGACGCCGCGTTCCAGGACCTGGGGGAGGACTTCGAGGAGCTCGCCTTCCTGGCCGGGTCGATGTCTCGTCGGATGCAGCGGACGGACGCGGAGCTGATCCGGGCTCGGCGCCACCTGGAGGGATCGAGCCTGGACCTGCTCCAGGAGCAGCTGCGCTGGTTCCGCTCCCGGTACGACCGGATGCGCCGAACCGCGCTCGGGCTGCGACTCGAGGCTCGGCGGGGGCGCCGGTCCATCCCCATCATGAACGGCTTGGCCGAGCGCAAGCGCTCCCTGGCCTTCCAGGCTCGGGTGCTCCAGAGCACGGGGGCCGCCCTGGTCACGAGCTCGGACTGGCAGTCACCCTCCTACGAGCACGCCGTGTGGTCCATGGCCGGCAGGTACACGGGACGCATCACGGAGCACGCCGATGACTACAAGCGGGACCGCCACCAGGACGCCGCCGCCTACGAACGGGCGTACCTGCGCGAGTACATCGATGGCTGGGAGCGGCTGAACCTGGGGGCCGTGATGACGGCATCGGGCATGGCCGCCTTCACGACGATACTGGGGTACCTCACGATGGAGCGTCTGTCGCCCGGAGCGATCCTGGTCGGCCGTTCCACGTACCACGAATGTCGAGACCTGCTGCGCGCGGGTCCCTTGGGGTCTCGAACCCGTGAGGTCCCCGAGCCCGACACCGATCGCCTGCTCACCACGATCGACGCGACCGACGCGGGGACGCTGTTCATGGACACCCTCTGCAACGCGCGGGGCATTCCCGTGCCCGATGTAGCCCGGATCATCCAGCATGTAGGGCGCCGAGGACGGCCGTTCACCCTCGTGCTGGACAACACCGGCCGTTCCTGCAGCTTCCAGCCCTTCTCGCTCCTTCCCTGCAACCCTTCGCAGCTCCGCCTGATCGTCTTCGAGAGCCTCACCAAGTACCCGCAGTTCGGCCTGGATCGTGCCACCGGAGGGATGATCGTCGCGTCCCCGGGCGACGCACGAGGCCTGGATCGCTACCGCGAGCATCTGGGGACCAACGTGACCGATAGCACGGTGTGGACCATCCCGGAGCCCAACCGAGCCATCCTGCTCCGACGACTGGGACGGCTTGGGCGCAATGCGGCCCTGCTCGCGCGCCGACTGTCAGAGGTGGCCGAGGACCATCCGGGGGCGCTGGAAGGGATCGGCCATCCTTCCCTGGCGAGACACCCGTCCCATCATCTGCTGGATGGATCGGCCTTTCCCGGCGGGTTCCTGTCCCTGGACCTGCGCCCGCATCTGCAGCGCACGGACGTCTATCGGGCCATGGTTCGCTCCATGCTCGAGGAGGCTCGACGCCGCCGCGTGCCGCTCGCCGCTGGAGCGAGCTTCGGCTTCGACACCACTCGGATCTACCTGACGGCCGCCACGGCCGCGTGCGCCCGGCCCTACCTTCGGGTCTCGTCGGGGACCGAACACCTCGCCGCAGCGACGGCCGTGGCCGACGTGCTGTGCGCCGCGGTAACCGGGCTCGGCGGGCTCGTGAGCGCTTCCGACGAGAGCCCCGGCCGCATAGGCTTGCGCGGCGGGCTGGAGTGAGAGAGGCCGACGTGCACGATCCCGATCCACGGACCCTCGCCCGGGCACGTCAGGGCGATCTGGACGCCTTCGAGGAGTTGGTGCGTTCCTACCAGGCGGATGTCTGGCGGTTCGCCTGTCACTTCACGCGTGACCGGGCCCTGGCCGAGGACGTGACCCAAGAGACGTTCATCCGCGCGTTCCGGTTCCTCCACTCGTTCCGAGGAGATTCGAGATTCACGAGCTGGCTCCTGCGGATCACCCGGAACTGCGCGATGGACACGATCAAGCGTTACCGCGGCCGTGTGTTGCCCGAAGCACCCCCCTCGGCCGGTTCGCCGGATCCGCAGGCGCGGGTTGAGCTCCAGGCAGCCCTGGCGGCCGTCTCGGACGAGCACCGAGAGCCGTTCCTGTTGATCGAGGTGTTCGGGCTCTCCTACCAGGAGGCGGCGGATGTTCTCAGCCTGCCCGTCGGGACCGTCAAGAGCCGGATGCACCGAGCCCGCCTCGCGTTGATGCAGGCCCTCGAGGTTCAAGAGGATGCCGGTGGACTGTGACCGCGTCCGGGCGGCGCTGTCGGCACGGATGGATGGAGATCGGCTCTCCCCTCAGACGACGGAAGCGGTCGACCGGCACGTGGCCGGCTGTCGAGGCTGCAGCGCCTTCGACCGCGGCGCCTGGTGGCTGCGTGAGCGGGCACGTCTGGAGCCCGCACCACGGGTGCCCGATCTGGTGGTTGCCATCATGACGGCGGTGCGGGAGGAGGTCCGGCCGGGCGACGTCGTCCTCGTCGGCCCGGCAGATGTCCGAGCATCCGCGCCCGGGAGGCGCCCCCTCACGTCCCGGCTGGGTCCTCTGGCGGCGGCTCTGGTGGTGGGGCTGCTCGCGGGCAGCCTCGTCTCGGGCGGACCGTGGCGGTCGCCTCCAGTGTCCAGCATGGCCTCGGCGAGCGAAGTTGCCCGCGCCGTCGCGGAGGCCGCCGGACGCCTCGATGCCTACCAGGCCACCTTCGTGATCACGGAGCATCCATCGCCAAACGCACCCGCGCGGGAGTTCTCGATGCACCTGTGGTTCCAGGCGCCAGAGCGCTTCCGCCTGGACGTCACGGCTCTCACCCGGGACGCCGGGATGGACGGCGGGCGCTCGGACCTGCACATGGTGATCGATGGCTCGAGGTGGGCCCTCACGGCCCCCTCGTCCTGCCCGGCCGGGACCTGCCCGGCGCGAACGACCGTGACCAGGAACCGGATCCCCTTCACCTCGTTCACCCCGGCCGATCTGGTCGTCCCCGTCTCCACCCTGGGCGACCCGTCGAGGATCCGGGTCGAGGGCCGAGGGACCGTGCTCGGTCACCCGGCGATCCGGGTGCGCCTCCCGTTCGAGGATGCTCGCCCCCTGTTCCCCTTCCTGTCCCTCGGCGGGAGATGGCGACCGTTCTTCCCGCAGGACGGGGTGGAGCTGTGGCTGGACTCCGCAACGTGGTCACCGCTCCGCTACGAGGTGTTCCCGGCTCCCGGCCGCGCGCGGGAGGAGTGGGCGCTGCGCTTCGGCCTTCCTCGGGAACCGCCCCGGGAACCGATCTTCGAGGTGCGGGCGACCAGCCTGAGTCGGCGCGACCCATCCCCCGGCACCTTCGCGATGCCGGAGGCGCCACGAACCGTCGACCAGGGTGCCCGACCTGCGACCATGGGGCAGCTCCGTCGGGCCCTCGGCTTCGAGCCGATCGTGCCGCAACACCTTGGAGGGCTCCAGCTGTACCGGGCGGTCCTCCCACCCTCCCCGGGCGACCGCACTCCCCCGCAGGCCGTCATCACCTACTCCCAGGGGCTCTCCTGGCTGCAGATGGGGGAGACGGCGATGCGGACGGACGGTCCCTACGGCCCCGTCGGTCCGCAGGCGGAAGAGGTGAGTCTTCCTGGTGGCGGGGTGGGCTACTACGAACCCGCCACCGAGGGCCAGGGTCGACGCCTGTCGATCCACTCAGCAGACGCCGAGCTGTACCTGGAGACGAATCTCCCGCGCGACCGGCTGCTGAGGATCGCGGGATCACTGCCCATCGTGGGTGTGTCCATGCCAGCGAGGTGGACGGTGCGCCGCTCAGCCCAAGGGGTTCGGGGGCGCGTGTCGCCCCGGGACGCCGCTGCGCGGCTGAGCTTCCCGCTGGTCTTGCCGAGCTCCGTGGCCCTGCCGCCCGGCTTCACGTTCGCCAGCACGGAGCTGGTGAAGATCGGTGCCGTCATCGGGGTGACCGCGTACTACCAGCAAGTGAGCATCGATCCGGGCATCGGGCCGATCCGGGTGCACGAGGAGCCATCAGGGTCCCTGCCACCCGCTTCCTCGGCCCTGCAGTCCAGGGTCTGGGTGCGGGGTCACATCGGGCGGTGGACGCCGAGGCGCGGTCGGCTGGAGTGGATAGAGGATGGTGTCTATCGCTCGATCGACGCTCCCGGGCTCGCCCTATCCGCCTTGCTTCGGATGGCCGATGCCATGAGGCCGTATGACCCGTCATCGCGGACGTCCGGCCGTGCAACGAGCCTCCCGCCGCTCACGGTAGGTGCGCCGTGAAGATCGGGAACTCCCTCCGGCTGGTCGCCGTGGGTTCGGCTGGTTTCCTGGCCGGCTCCCTCCTCACCTTCTCGCTGCAGGGGTCGGCCCGGATCGTTGCGCGACCCGAACGATCCACGGCTTCGGGGGTGCCCCTCCCACGCATCGTGCCCGAAGAGCCGCAGACGTTCCTGGCGTGGACCCCGGGCGGACTCCCCGGGTCCTTCGGCCGCCGGCTCGACTCCCTTCGCGCGGTCCGCCGCTCGGTGATCGTGGCCAGCGACAACACCTGGCTCACGCGCTCGGAGAGCGCCCAAGGGGAGATCGTCGACCGACCCAAGCCGGGCTTCGCGATCCCTCTGGAGGTGGCCGCCGTGAGTCCGCCCGCATACGCGCCGTTCCTGCCTCCCCCAGATCGCGGGGTGGCGCTCTCGTTGGCTGAGGGCCAGGGGGTGTTGGGGGCGAGCAGCGCGCAGCTGCGCGGTCTCGGTCCCGGAGCGGTCCTCTGGTTCGGCTCCGTGCGGGTGGAGGTGGCGGCGGTCCTCCCCGACGAGTTGGTGGGCGCTCACGAGCTCATGGTCTCGCGGGCGACGGGGCGGCGGATCGGTGTCCGACGCGATCGCTACGCGCTGATCCAGCCCAGGGATGAGGCGACCGACCGATCGTTGACCCGGGAGATCCGGCCGCTGCTACCGCCGGGCCTCCCGGTGCGGGTCCGGGCTCCTGGCGAAACCCCCTACTTCCGCCAGGGGGACGCGGTCCTTCCACCCGTCAAGATCAAGGAGCTGTTCGGAGAGTTCTCCGCCCGCCCGGATCCAGCGCGCTCCGGCTACCTGATCATCGATGCGAGCTGGGAGCGCGAGCACATCATGACCGAGCACGTCCCGCTGCTGGGGACCGTGACGTGCAACGTCGCACTGTTCCGTCAGATCCGCGGTGTGATCCACGAACTCATCGCCGAGCACTTGGCCTCCGCCATCCAGAGCTTCTCGGGCTGCTACGCGAGGCGATTCACGAACCGCGATCCCGACCTGTCCATCTCCCATCACAGCTGGGGGATCGCGCTCGACATCAACGTGCCGCAGAACCCGTTCGGTGCCCCCCCGCATCAAGACCGCCGGATGGTCCGGGTCTTCGAGCGTTGGGGATTCATCTGGGGCGGTACCTTCCTCACGCCGGATGGCATGCACTTCGAGTACCGGCGACCCCCATCGGGACGGCTCCCAGCGCTCAGCGTCGCGCCCGGAAGACGATGAAGCTGGTGAAGTCCGTCCCGTCGATCTGATACGCGTAACAGCCGGGCGATCGGAGGTAAGCGCCCATCGGCACGCTCCGCCAACCGCTCGAGGGGTCGGTCTGCAGGGACGGGGAGCCTGCGGTGACCAACAGCCCGTCACGCCTAGGGGTGGTGGGGTTCCACCCGAGCAGGAGCGGTCCCGCACCATCGATCCGCCCGCCACGGATCAAGACCGGGCCGGTGTAGGTGCCGTCGATCACCCAGACGTCCTTGACGACGTACCAGCCGTCCGCCTGTCGGTCTCGCGCCGACAGCTCCACGGTGGGGCTGCTGGCCAGGTAGACGTGTGCGGACTCCTGCGCGACGACCGATCCGGAGAACCCGGCTCCGGGCGTGATCCTGGTCGTCCCGGTCGTTGGGCAAGAGGCGCCGGGGGCGATCGACGGCAGGGCCAGCGGTCTGGCCGAGAGGCCCTCCGGTCCGTGGCCCGCCGCAGGAGCCGGGGAGGTGGGGCGGAAGGCGACCCAGGCGAGCGAGCCGCCGGCGATGAACACGGCGAGGGCCAGCGCTGCCACCCCCAAACGCCGGACCGGGGAGATGGGGGGCGGGACGGATCGATCCGGCGGCTCGGTCTGCACCGCTCGTTCCCATACATCGGGAACGCCGATCCGGTCGAGCGACTTCAGGTACTCGGTGGTCCTGCTCATCGCGCATCCTCCAACAGGCTCTGCAGACGTCGGCGTCCCTGGCTCAGATGTACGTACACGGTCGCGCGCGAGCACCCCAGCGCTTGGGCGACCTCCGAGGTCGGTCGGTCCGCGTAGTCGTGCAGCATCACCGCCAGGCGCTGCTTCGGCGACAGTCGCTTCAGGGCTGCGAGCAGCTCAGGGACCGGCTCCGCCATCTCGTAGCTCGTCGGTGCCCATCCCGAGGGGGAGTCACGTCGCCCGCGAAGCTCGGCGGCTGCGAGTCGGAAGGCCACCCGCCAGGTCCACGCGGCCACGTCCCGGATC
>DASQQQ010000030.1:0-6566 GCA_035643355.1 Actinomycetota bacterium
ATCGGATCCATGACCAACGACTGGAAGCCAGAGCGCTACGAGGACACGCACCGCGAGCGGGTGCTGGAGCTGATCGAGCGTAAGGCGTCGGGTGGGCGGGTGGTCGTGGAGGAGGCGCCGGCCCCCGGCAGGGTACAGGATCTCATGGCGGCCCTGCGCGCCAGCGTGGAGCAGGCCAAACAGGGCCGGTCACGCGCCGGGGCGGGAGAGGCTGGGGGGCGCGAGCCCACGGACCTGGCCGGGTGGTCCCGCGACCGCCTGTACGAGGAGGCCCAGCGCCGGCAGATCCGAGGCCGGTCGCAGATGTCCAAGGACGAGCTGGTCGAAGCGATCCGCCGGGCCTCCTGAGCCCCGGCCGGTCACCTGCGCAACACGTAGCGGTCCCCCGCCTTGCGGATCCGGTCCTCGCGCTCGGCCACGTCCAGGGCTCGACGGAAGCGTCCCGGCCCCCAGAACCGGGCCCCTACCCGCTCGGCGAGCTCGGCTCGCGAGACTCGCCCGTCCTCGTTCAGGGCCTCCACGATCGCCGCGATCTCCCCGGACAGCGACGGGTCGGTGACCGGCAGCGCCGTGCTGCTGAACAGCCCCGAGGCCAGGGTCCGATGCGGGTAGGGTCGCGAGACCACCTGGTCGCCATCCGGCTCGGTCCGGCCACGGGCATGCTCGGCCCGGACCGCTCGGATCGCCACCTGCGTCTGGGGGCCGATGATCCCGTCCTCAACCAGGCCGTGCTCGCGCTGGAACCGCTTGACGGACTCGGGGTCGGCGGGATCGAGCATCCATCGCGGCTGACCGTCCTCCTGCTCGAACCATCCCTCCGCCCGCTCGTGATCCTCGGGGGTGCTCGGCTCCTCCGCGGATCGGATCGCCCGCATGGCTCCCTGGGTCGCTTCATCGATGATCCCGGTCTGTGGCAGATCGTGCTCACGCTGGAACCGGCGGATCGACCCCGGGACCGCCGGATCCGCCCCGAGGGTGCGCTGGTGCTCGAGACGGAGCGCCGCCTGCGCCTGGGAGCCGACCAGCCCGTCCTCCTCCAGGCCGAACGCCGCCTGGAAGCGGCGGACCGCCTGTTCGTCCAGGACGTCGATGCCGAGGGCGGGGGGCTCGGGTTCCGAGGCGCGGGCCTTCAGCTCGCCCTGCATCGCCGCGCGGGTCTTGCGCCCGATCACCCCATCCACGTCCAGGTCGTGCTCGCGCTGGAAGCGCTAGATGGATCCACGGTCCGCCGGGTCCACGTCCACCAGCCGGGCCAGCATCTGCCGCTACGCGAGGAGGGCCCCGCGCGTCCGAGGACCGATGATGCCGTCGTCGGCCAGTCCGGCCTCGCGCTGGAAGCGCCGGATCGAATCGCGGTCCGTGGGGGTCCACCTCCACGGCCACCTCACCGGGCTCCTCCTCGGGGTGCTCGGCCCGGACCGCGAGGATCGCGGCCTGCGTCGCGGGACCGATGTCCCCGTCCCCCTCGAGGTCGTACCGGCGCTGGAACCGCTTCACGCTGTCCGGGTCCAGGGGGTCCAGGTCCAACCGCCGCGGTAGATCCAGGCCAGGGCCCCCTGGGTCGGTGCATCCAGCTCACCGGAGGGCTCCAGACCGTGTTCTTCCTGGAAGGCCCCGATCGAGTCGGGGTCCGCGATGTCGAGCCCCGGTAGGACCTCCAGCTCTTCGTCGACCCCTTCTTCCGCCGCCAACCCCGCCAGCGCGCCCTGGGTCGCCCGGTCGAGCACCCCGGTCACCTTCAGGCTGGTGCTGGTCCGGGAGCCGGGAGATGGCCCCGGGGATCGGTGGGATCCAGGTCGAAGGGCCCCTCCACGCCTGCCCCGTGGGGACCCGGACCGCCCTCGACCTCGGCCGCCGACAGGGGCATGGCGATCGACTCCAGCGATCGGCGTTCGGCCGCCACGCCCCAGATGATCTCGACGATCCCCCCGAGGATCATCAGCCCGGGCCCGATCAGGTACCCGAAGTAGACCTCGAACCGGTTGCCGGTCCCGATCAGCGTCCCGAACAGCCATGGACCCACGATCCCTCCCAGGCCCGTCGCGACCGCGTAGAAGAACGCGATGGCCAAGGCGCGGATCTCCAGGGGGAACGTCTCGCTCACCGTCAGGTAGCCGGCGCTCGCCCCGGCCGAGGCGAAGAAGAACACCGCCACCCACCCCACGGTCATCCATAGGGTGGACAGCATCGCTTGTGAGAAGAGGTAGCCGATCCCGATCAGCAGCACGCCGGGGGCGATGTAGCTCAGGGAGATCATCTGCCGGCGGCCCACCGAGTCGGAAGTGTCGCCCCAACAGGATCGGGCCAGGAAGTTCCCGATCGCGAAGGGGATCAGGTAGATGCCCACCACCGAATCGGACACGTGGAAGAACGTGGTGAGGACCAGCCCGTAGGTGAAGAAGATGGCGTTGTAGAGGAACGCCTGCGTCCCCATCAGGGACAGGCCCACGATCGTTCGCCGCGGGTAGACCTTGAACAAGGTCCGGGCGATCTCCACGAACCCGGTGGTCTCCCGCTCGCGTAGCTCGATGGCCTCGTTGTCGGACAGCTCCTGCAGGTTCGAGACTCCGGTGGCAGCCTCCACGTCCTGCTCGATCTGGCTGGTGATCCGCTCGGCTTCCTCCCGCTTGCCGTGGGTGAGGAGCCACCGCGGGCTCTCGGGAACGCGTCGGCGCAGGAGCAGCAGGCCGAACGCCAGGATGAGGCCGGTGAAGAAGCCGGTGCGCCAGCCCCGGCCCAGCGGGATGATGCTGCGGTCCAGGTAGATCAGGGACAACGACGCGGGGATGATCGTGCCGATCCAGTAGCTCCCGTCGATAGCCAGATCCGTCCACCCTCGCGCCCGAGCGGGGATGAGCTCGTCGATCGCGGAGTTGATGGCCGCGTACTCGCCGCCGATCGCGAACCCGGTCATGAACCGGAAGCTCATGAACGAGTAGAAGCCCCACGACAGGCCGGTGAGCAGGACCGCCACCATGTACAGCGCGAGGGTGTACATGAACAGCTTCCCCCTGCCGAACCGATCGGTGAGGTACCCCCAGAACAGCGCGCCCGAGACGGCGCCCGCCACGTAGAGGGAGGCCACGGTCCCGACCTGGGCCGCCGTGAGGCCCAGCGCGTGCGGGTTCGTGAGGCGGGCCCCCACGGCACCCTTCATCGTGACCTCGAGGCCGTCGAGGATCCACACCGCCCCCAGGGCCCACACGATCCGCCAGTGCCAGCGCGACCAGGGCAGCCGGTCCATCCTGGCCGAGACCTTGGTCCTGATCTTCCGTGTGGCGATCGCCATGGCTACCCCGATGGGTGGGCCGTTCTCCGGCGCAGTGATTACCTGTTCACGCTGGAACAGACTTCCGGTCGGGCGGGACCGGGCACATGATCGCTGCACCCCCACGTTTCGTGGACCCCAGGAAGCGGGGATACCCCTGGTTGGACAGGCACTCGAGCTTCGGCATCGACGATCCCGCGAACGGGCAAGGAGGGATGGACCGTGCGCCTCGGCAGCTTCCTCATGGGCGGTCTCACGGGGGCCGCCATCGCCCACTTCTTCGACCCCGACCTGGGGCGTGGGCGCCGGACCCGCCTGCGCGATCAGGGGCTGGCCGCCGTGCGGCGGCTCGGCGATCGAGCGCAGGCCCGGGCCCGGTACCGAGCGCATCAGGCGGAGGGCGAGCTTCGCGAGCGGTTCCAGCCGGGGCCGCAGCACCCCTTCCCCGACGACCGCACGCTGGAGCAGCGGATCCAGAGCGAGGTCTTCGGGGACCCCGACGTCCCGAAGGACCGATTGGCCCTCGACGTGGTGGACGGTGAAGCGGTCCTGCGGGGGGAGCTGGACTCGGAGGCAGAGATGCGCGCCCTCGTCCAGAGGGTCTCCGAGGTGGCCGGCGTGCGTCGGGTGCAGAACCTGCTGCACCTGCCGGGACAGCCGGCGCCGAACAAGGAGGAGGCGCTCGAGGCCAGCGAACGAGCGGAGAAGGGAGGCGGATCGTGAGCACGCCGGCCATCAGCGACCCCGAGAAGGTCAACCGAGGCAGCACCGGGGTGCCGGACATCGCGACGGAGCGGGTTCGGGGGGACGGATCGGCGCCGGGCGGGCGCGAGTCGGTGGGGGAGTTGGTGGGTCGGATCGTGGGAGGCGTGAAGGACCTGGCTCGCCACGAGACCGAGCTGGCCAAGATCGAGATGAAGGAGGCCGCAGCCCAGCAGGCCCGGACCGCCGGGGCAGCGGGTGCGGCCGGACTGTTCGGCCTCTTCGCGTTGGCCTTCATGGCGGCCGCCGCCACGGCGGCCCTCACCTACGCGATCCCGGTGTGGGCGGCCCTGCTCACGATGTGCGGCGCTTTCGGGATCGCGGCCCTGGCCGCGTTGAGCGTGGCGGCCCACTTCAACAAGAAGGCCAAGAGCGGCATGTCGGCGGAGCGAACCCGGATGACCCTGAAGGAGACCCTGGGATGGGCCAGAGCGCAGATCAGAAGGTGACGGAGATCCGGGCGACCCGCGCCCAGGTCGATCACGACCTCCGGGAGCTGGAGCACCGGCTGCCGATCCCGCTGAACGGACGGACCATCGGGCTGCTGATGGGCGCCGGGACGGCAGCGAGCCTGGTCCTCAAGGTCCTGTCCTGGGTGTGGAAACGGCGGCGGGAGCAGCGGGCCCGGACCGCCAACGTCGTGGTCCACGTGGTGGACGAGCGGCACGGCCGGCATGACGAGCGAGACGACACGGAGGTCGCATGAGTGGCCAGCCCCTCGATCCGCGATCGATGAGCGGGGACGGGCCGGATCCCCGAACCGAGCCAGATCTTCGGACGGCGATGGAGCCCCGGCCGGCGCAGGATCTCGGGAACACCGTGGACCACCCCGCCAAGCTCCTCCGGATCGCCTCCATGGTCCGCGAGCTCCAGGAGGAGATCCGCCGAGAGACCCTGGACGAGGCCGGTGTGGACAAGCTCCGGGACGCCCAGCACCGGATCCTCGACGAGCTGCAGGACGTGCTGTCCGAGGGGCTCCGGGAGGAGCTGTCCGCCCTGGCGGCTCCCGCGGGCGCCGGCGCCACCGAGTCCGAGCTCCGGGTGGTCCAGGCGCAGTTGCTCGGCTGGCTGGAGGGCCTGTTCCAGGGCATCCAGGCCGCCGTGTTCACCCAGCAGATGCAGGCCCGGGCCCAGCTCGAACAGATGCGGGGCCGGAACGCACCCGCACCCTCCGGTGGCCCGCAGCCACCCGCGGGCGGCCAGTACCTCTAGCGCTCGCCCTCACCTCTCCGACTCGAACGGCGCGGGACGGCGATGCCGCATGGCGGAGGCTGGCATGTGCGAGAACCTCGGAGCGCCGGAGACGCTCAAGCCCCGACAGATCTTGTACGTCAGATACCCGACGACCAGCGGCACGATCACGGTGACCCACTGCAGAAACGCCGTCACCGCCCCGATGCTCAGCTGCAGCCAGCGGGCGTACAGGTCGTTGCTGGCTGAGAAGAAGAGCATGATGTAGAAGCTGAGGGTCGTCGTCCCCACCGCCGTACGCACGGGGCGATCCCGGGGTCGGTCCAGCAGGTTGTGCGGAGCCCGGTCCTTGGTGAGCCACTGCTCGAGGAACGGCCACGCATACAACAGGCCGAAGGTCACCCCCGGCAGGAGGACGGCGGGGAAGAATGCGTTCGGCACCAGGAACCCGAAGCCCTGGATCGTCCAGTTGGGGAAGAGCCTGAGGGCGCCCTCGATCCACCCCAGGTACCAGTCGGGCTGGGCGGGCGAGGTCACCTGGTAGGGGTGGAACGGTCCATAGAGCCAGATCGGATTGATCTGCGCCAGCCCACCCAGGGCGGCGACGGCCGCGAACAGGAGGAAGAACAGCCCCAGCGACTTGGTGGCGTACGTAGGCCACAGACGCGAGCCCACGACGTTGTCCTCGGTGGTCAGACCCGGTTCGGGGAACTGCGTGTGCTTCTGGTGCCAGACCAGTGCCAGGTGAGCCCCGATCAAGCCGGCCAGCAGCGCGGGCACGATGAAGATATGCAGCACCAGCAGGCGACCGAGGATTTGGTCGGAGGGGAACTCGCCTCCGAACACCAGGAACGCCATCCAGGTCCCGATCACCGGGACGCTCTGCACGACCGAATACATGATCCGGAGCCCGGTGGCGGACAGTAGGTCGTCCAGCAGCGAGTAACCCGAGAACCCATTGAACAGGGCCAGCAGCAGCATGGTGACGCCGATCAGCCAGTTCAGCTCCCGGGGGCGGCGGAACGCCCCGGTGAAGAAGATCCGGCACAGGTGGGCCACGATCGCCGCGATGAACACGTCCGCCGTCCAATGGTGCGTCTGACGCATCACCAAGCCGGCCCGCACGTCGAAGCTGAGATGCAGCACCGACTGGTAGGCGGCGGAGACCTCCAGCCCTCGGAGCGGAGCGTAACTGCCCTGGTACACGGTCTCGGCGGAGCTGGCCTTGTAGAAGAAGGCCAGGAACGTGCCGGTGAGGACCAGGATGATGAAGCTGTAGGCCGCGATCTCCCCGAGCATGAAGGACCAGTGGTCGGGGAAGACCTTGCCCAGCGCGCGCTCGGCG
>DASQQQ010000031.1:0-2374 GCA_035643355.1 Actinomycetota bacterium
CCCGCGCACGCCGTCGGTGCCGAAGAGCCTGGCCATGAGCGGTATGGTACCCATATGGACGATCTCGTCCTCATCCACACCGCCCCGTCGACGATGGCCGGCCTGCTCGTGAAGGGCCGGCTGGAGAGCGAGGACATCCCGGTCTTCGCCAAGGGCGAGATCGAGGGGCCGTACCGGTTCGGGCCCATCTACCTCTGGGTGCCGAGGGACGTGGAGGTCCAGGCCCGGTTGATCGTCGCCGAGATGGAGGCGGGCGGGATGGCCCTCGATGCGGAGGACGAGGCGGGCGCCGAGCGGACCGACCGGGCGTAGCCGGGCAGCCTACCGCTTGCTGTACTGGGGCGCCTTCCGGGCCTTCTTCAGCCCGTACTTGCGGCGCTCCTTCTCCCGCGCATCCCTCGTGAGGTAGCCCTCCTTCTTCAGGACGCCCCGGAGGGACCCGTCCATCTCGATCAGGGCGCGGGCGATCCCGTGTGAGAGTGCGCCGGCCTGGCCGTTCGACCCCCCACCCTCGATCGTGGCGACGACGTCGACCTGCTTCTCCATCTCGACGGCGCGGAGGGGCGCGGTCACGATCATCCGCTGGGTCCGGGAGGGGAAGTAGTCCTCGAGCGTCCGGTCGTTGAGCCGGAACGTGCCGGTGCCGGGCGTGATGCGCACGCGGGCCACGGCCTCCTTCCGGCGGCCGGTGGCGCGGATCGTCTCCTGGGCCATCTAGGACTCCTCCGTGGTGGTCGCGGCGCCCGGCGTCCGACCGAGCTCGAGGGGCTCGGGCTTCTGACCCTGGTGGCTGTGCTCGGGGCCCGCGTAGACGTGCAGCTTCCTGATCTGGCGGCGCCCCAGCCTCGTCTTGGGCAGCATGCCGCGGACGGCCTTCTCGACGGCGAGATCGGGCCGCTCCCGGAGGAGGCGATCGTAGGGGATCTCGCGGAGCCCGCCCGGGAACTGGGAGTGGCGGTACCACTTCTTCTGCTCGCGCTTGGCGCCCGACAGCCGCACCTTCGCGGCGTTCACGATCACGACGTGGTCGCCGGAGTCCAGGTGGGGCGCCCACGTGGGCTTGTGCTTGCCCCTGAGGATGCTCGCCACCTCGCTCGCCAGCCGGCCCAGCGTGGCACCCTCGGCGTCGACGAGCCACCAGCGGTGCTCGATGTCGCTCGGCTTCGGTGTGTAGGTCTTCATGTCCGTCCTCGATAGAGTACCCGTTCGAGGGTCAGCCCACGGGCCGGGGCAGGATGGCCCGCGAACCGTCTGGATCGCGCGGCCAGCACCTCCGGCATGGACTCCGCCTCCTTCCGTCCTCGTCCCACATCGACCAGCGTCCCCACCAGGCTGCGCACCATCTGGTGGAGGAAGGCGTTCCCGCGGAGCCGGAACTCCACGAGGTCGCCCTCCCGGCGGATCGCCAGCCGGTGCAGCCGGCGAACCGTCGTCCCCGAGCCCGCCCGGCAGAACGAGGCGAAGTCGTGCTCGCCCTCGAGCGACCGGGCCGCCCGGCGCATCGGCTCCAGGCCCAGGGCCTTCGGCAGATGCCACATGAAGCGGTCCGTGAACGGGTCCGGCCACTCGGCGGTCCAGACCCGGTACCGGTATTCCCGGGCCCGGGCGCTCCGCCGGGCGTCGAACCCCTCCGGGGCCCGCCCCGCCCGCCACACCACCACCTCGGGGGCCAGCATGCCGTTCAGCCCCCGCTGGATCCGCAGCGGGTCGTTCTCGGTCCGCAGCGTGACGACCTGGCCGCGAGCGTGCACGCCCGCGTCGGTGCGTCCCGCCACCGACAGCCGGGGAGCCTCCCCCAGCATCTTCCCCAGCGCCCGCTCCAGGGTCCCCTGGACCGTCCGCTGGCCGGGCTGGCGCGCCCAGCCCCGGAACCTCGTCCCGTCGTAGGCGAGCACGAGCTTCAGGACCGGCATCCGCCCGGACACCCTGCCACCCGGAGTCGCCCCCGGGCCCTACACCTCCTCGAGCTCGACGAGCTCGATCTGCGCCATCTCCGCCCCGTCGCCCTTCCGGGGCCCCAGCTTCAGGATCCGCGTGTAGCCGCCCTCGCGATCCGCGAACCGGGGCGCGATGTCCTCGAACAGGTGCGCGACGACATCGCGGTCGGGCACGACCCTGAGGACCTGCCGCCGCGCGTGCACGTCGCCCCGCTTCGCGAAGGTGATGAGCCGCTCGGCCACCGGGCGCAGCGCCTTGGCCTTCGCCGCCGTGGTCCGCACCCGCTCGTGCGTGAACAGGTCGGCGGCCAGCCCGCCGAGCATCAGCTTCTGGTGGGCCGGTCCCGCACCGAGGCGCGGACCCTTCTTCGGCCTCGGCACGGTCACTCCTCCTTCAGCGACAGCCCGAGCTCCTCGAGCTTGCCCTTGACCTCGTC
>DASQQQ010000032.1:0-2486 GCA_035643355.1 Actinomycetota bacterium
TCGGTCCACGACCGCGTCCGCAAGCTGGAGCAGACCGGCGTGATCCGCTCCTACCGCGCGGTGGTCAACCCCGAAGCGGTGGGCCTGTTCGTCACGGCCCTGATCGCGGTCACGCCGCTGGACCCCACCCAGCCCGACGACCTGCCCGAGCGCGTGCAGGAGTTCCGAGAGGTGATCGACTGCTACAGCGTGGCCGGCGAAGCCAACTACATCCTCAAGGTCCGCACCGGCACCACCACCGATCTGGAGGATCTGATCCGGCGGCTGCGGGAGAAGGGCGAGGTGCAGACCCGCACCACGGTGGTCCTGTCCGTTCCTTTCGAAGACCGCCCCCTGCGCCCCTGAACCTCGTCCGTCCGAGAGGTGGACCGGCCGGCCGTGCCGCCGCGGGCCACGGGTATGCTTGCCTGCATGCGCCTGTACGACTCGCTGACGCGTGAGCTGAAGGAGGTCGTCCCGGTCGATGGGGAGACCGTGAAGATCTACTCGTGCGGGCCGACCGTCTACCGGTACATCCACATCGGGAACATGCGCTCGTTCATGCTGGGGGACCTGATCCGCCGAGCGCTGCGGTTCGAGGGCCACGAGGTGCGGTGGATCATGAACATCACCGACGTCGGCCACATGACGGACGAGGTCTCGGACACCGGCCGGGACAAGATGGAGCTGGCCGAGGCCGACGAGGGATCGAGCGCGGCCCAGATCGCCGAGAAGTACACGCAGGCCTTCCTGGAGGATGCGGACCTCGTGGGCATCGAGCGCGCCGACCTGTACCCGCGCGCCACCGAGCACATCGAGGACATGATCCGGATCATCCAGGTCCTGCTGGATCGGGGGCACGCCTACCAGGCCGGCGGCACCGTCTACTACGACGTGACCACGTTCCCCGAGTACGGGAAGCTCTCGGGCAACACCCTGGACCAGCTGCGCGCCGGCCATCGGCAGGAGTTGGCCACCGACCCCAACAAGCGCCATCCGGAGGACTTCGCGCTGTGGAAGCAGGCCGGGCCGAACCGCCTGCTGAAGTGGCCGAGCCCCTGGGGCGAGGGCTTCCCGGGCTGGCACATCGAGTGCTCGGCGATGTCGATGAAGCACCTCGGGGAGCGCTTCGACATCCACACCGGAGGCAACGACAACAAGTTCCCCCACCACGAGGACGAGATCGCTCAGTCCGAGGGCGCCGTGGGCCATGCGGTGGTCTCGGTGTGGGTGCACGGAGGGTTCCTGCAGATGGGGGGGCAGAAGATGGCCAAGTCCGCACGGAACATCAAGCGGGTCACGGACCTGGCCGAGCAGGGCATCGATCCCCTCGCCTACCGCCTGCTGTGCTTCGGGACCCGGTACCGCAGCGAGATGGACTTCAGTTGGGAGGCCCTGGAGGGTCAGCACGCAAGGCTGCGGGACCTCCGGCGACGGATGCTGGCGTGGTCATCGGCCCCCCGGCCGGGCGCGCCCTCGACGGCCGGCGCCGAGCTGGACCGCCGGTTCCGAGACGCCCTGTCCGACGACCTGAACCTGCCGCATGCGCTGGTGGCGGTGAACGATGCGGTCGGCTCGGTGGAGCTCGAGCCCGGTGAGCGGTACGCCCTGCTGTCCTCGTGGGACCACGTGCTGGGGCTGGACCTGGAGCGCCTGGTCCGCGAGCAGTGGGAGCCGACGGCCGAGATGCTGGAGCTGGTCCGACGCCGCGACGAGGCCAGGGCCGCCAAGGACTGGACCACGGCGGACGAGCTCCGGGAGCGCCTCCAGTCGATGGGGCTCGAGGTCATGGACACGCCCGAGGGGACCAAGATCCGCCCGGCCTGAGCCGGGTCCCGGGCGCCTGGCCCGCCCCGGGGTCCGGCCCTCGAGGTCACCCGGGCGCCGGGTGCTCAGGCCACCACCTGCAGGTCCCGGCTCGCCTCGTTCAGCCGGGTCGCTCCGTCCTCGGTCACGGCCACGATGTCCTCGATCCGCACCCCGAACCGACCGGGCAGGTAGATCCCGGGCTCGATCGAGAACGTCATGCCGGGCTCCAGGGCCGTCCGGTTGCCGGCCACGATGTAGGGCTCCTCGTGCGTCTCCAGGCCGATGCCGTGGCCGGTGCGGTGGAAGAAGGCCTCCCCGTAGCCGGCGTCGACGATCACGGCCCGCGCCACCCGGTCCACGTCCTCGCAGGCCGCCCCCGGGCGCACCGTCTCGAACGCCGCCTGCTGCGCCCGCCGCACGAGCCCGTAGACCTCCTCGAGCCCCTCCGGAGGCTCGCGCACGACCACGGTGCGCGTCATGTCCGAGCCGTAGCCGGCCGCGAACCCCCCGAAGTCCATCACCACGGCCTCGCCGGCCTGGATCACCCGGTCCCCCGCCTCGTGGTGGGGAGAGGCGCCGTTCGGACCGGAGCCCACGATCGTGAAGTCGACGCTCTCGTGGCCGTGCTCGCGCAGGGCTTGGGCCAGGTCGGCCGCCACCTCGGCCTCCCGCCGCCCGGCGAACCGATGGGTCCGAAC
>DASQQQ010000033.1:0-7595 GCA_035643355.1 Actinomycetota bacterium
GTCCGTGGAGACCATCAGCAGCCTCCGTCCGCGAGCCCGGCACGCATCCAGCACCGCCTGGGTCCCCAGCAGGTTCGTGAGCACGAAGTCCCGAGGCCCGACGATGCTCCGGTCCACGTGGGCCTGGGCGGCGCAGTGCACGATGGCATCGGCCCCCGACACCAGCCGGTCGACCAGCTCCCCGTCGTTCACATCGCCCAGCACGAAGGTGAACCGAGGATCGTCCTGGTGCTGATCGAGGTTCTCGCGCCGACCCCCCTGCGAGAGCCGGTCGAGGACGCTCACACGGTGGTCGCCCTCGCGCAGGAGCAGGTCGACCAGGTGGGAGCCGATGAACCCGGCACCCCCGGTGACCAGCACATGTCTCGGGTGGGCCATGGCCGCCCGAGTCTACCCCCCGCCCTCGGAGGCGACCTCCCGCAGGACCCCCGCCGTCCGGCGGGACGTGTCCTCCCAGGTGAAGCGCGCCGCCCGGGCCAGGCCGGCCGCGATCAGGCGCTCACGCAGGTCCTCGTCGTGGAGCAACTCGTCCAGGCCTCGGACGATGGCCCCCTCGTCGTGGGGGTCCACCAGGATCGCGGCGTCGCCCGCCACCTCCGGCAGGGACGAGACGTTCGAGGTCAGGACCGGCACCCGCGCGGCCATCCCCTCCAGCACGGGGAACCCGAAGCCCTCGTACAGGGAGGGATAGACCACTCCCCGGGCGCCAGCGAGCAGCCCGAGCTTGTCCCCCTCGCTCACGTAGCCCGCCAGGATCACGCGCCGCCGCACCGGCTCGGGCAGCGCCTCCACCACCTCGCGCAGCCGGTCGGCGGCGTCCGGGAACCACCGGACCTTCCCTCCGGCGATCACGAGCGTCGTCTCCTCATCCAGGCGGGCGAAGGCGTGGACCAGCGCCGGCAGGTTCTTGCGGGGCTCGATGCCGCCCACGAAGAGCAGGTAGGGGCGGTCCAGGCCGAGCCGCTTGCGAGCCGCCTCCACTCGCTTGGCCCCGGCCGAGCGGATCCCCTCGGCGTCGACCCCGTGCGGGATCACCACGATCTTGTCCGGATCCACCTCCTCCATCGCGCACAGATCGTCCTGGGCGGCGTGGCTGGGCACGATCACCCGGGCGGCGTTCGACAGCCAGCCCCGGAACCGGCGCAGCCACCGCTCGTCGATCTGCGGCGCGGTGTCGGGGAACACCCGGAAGGCCAGGTCGTGCACCACCATGACCACCGAGCGGCTGCGGGTGGCCGGCGGCAGGAAGTTCGTGGCCAGGAGCGCGTCGAAGTCCAGGAACCACTCCAGGCGAGGGATGCCCAGGCGGGCCGACAGGGGCTCGAAGACCCGGGCCGGGAACCGGGCGGCGTCCTCGGTGAGGTTCGGAGCCCCCCCGTCCGCGAAGAACCGGCGGGAGCGGAACACCCCTCGGGCATGCAGGTACCAGGCCACGAACTCGTCGTCCGGGTCGGCGTGCGGGATGTGCCGGACCAGCTGCTGGGCGTAGTGCCCCACCCCGGTCCGGCGCGGGTCCAGCGCCGCTCGCACGTCGATGGCCAGTCGCACCGGCCGAAGCGTAGCCCGGGTGGGAGGCCGGTCCTAGTCGATCTCGATGTGGCTCTGGTCGCCGATCACGAAGCGACGGGGGCCGCGCTCGCCCCGGAGCTCGACGTCCCGGCCGAAGATGGAGGAGCTGATCCCGCGCACACCCTCGATCCGGGTGCGCTCCATCACGATCGAGTCCTCCACCGTGCTGCCCACCACCCGGCAGCCGAAGGAGACCGAGGCGTTGGGCCCCACGGTCGAGTCCTCCACCAGCGTGCCCTCGCCCAGGATCACCGGGCCGCGGAGCGTGGAGCGCACCACCTTGGCACCCGGGCCGATCACGACCACGCCCTCCACGCTCGAGGCTCCGTCGACCTCGCCCTCCCCCGAGGGCTCCAGCACCGAGAGCATCATGCGGTTGGCCTCGAGCAGGTCCTCGGGGCGGCCGGTGTCCTTCCACCAGCCCGACACGAGCTCGGCCCGTACGGTCCGTCCCCGGTCGATCAGCCACTGGATCGCCTCGGTGATCTCGTACTCGTCGCGCCAGGAGGGGCGGAGCGTGGCGCAGGCCTCGAGGATCGAGTCGTCGAACAGGTAGACGCCGACCAGGGCCACGTCGGAGATCCACTCGCGGGGCTTCTCTACCAAGCGAACCACCCGTTCCCCCTCCAGCACCGCCACGCCGAAGTGTTCGGGCTCCGGGACGTGGGCCAGCAGGATCTGGGCGTCGGGCCGGGAGCGCTCGAACTCCCGCACGAAGCGGCTCACCCCCTCCAGCAGGACGTTGTCGCCCAGGTACAGCAAGAAGGGCTCGCCGCGCACGAAGTCGGCGGCGGTGGAGACGGCGTGCGCGATGCCGAGGGGCGCCGCCTGCTGGATGAAGGTCACCCGCAGTCCCCAGGCCGATCCGTCGCCCACGGCGGCCCGCACCGCCTGCTCGTTCGGGGGACCCACCACCACCCCGACCTCGGTGATCCCGGCCTCGCGGATCTGCCGCAGGCCGTGGAACAGGATCGGCGTGTTGGCGATGGGGATCAGCTGCTTGGCGCCGGTATGGGTGATGGGCCGCAGGCGCGACCCCTCGCCCCCCGAGAGCACCAGCGCCCTCACGGGCAGTTCACCGGTCCGGACGTGTTGGGGGGAGGGACCGTGTAGTTCGGGCCCACGATGACCGCCACGTCCAGTCCCTGCAGCAGGTGCTTGGGCGCAGCTTGCTCGTCCAGGTTCGAGAGGTACCCGTGCACCACGTCGGCCATGGCCTGGCCGTCCGGCGCGTTCGGGTTGAACAGGATCACCGAGCCCTTGGCGGGGAGCCGAACCAAGACGCTCACGTCCTGCACCGGAGTGGAGGTGTCGAAGCCTCCCTGGGTCAGGGTCGAGTGCACGCTCACGGCCGCCCCTTGCGAGCGCTTGTCGAACACGCCGACCTGGATCACGGCCGGGGAGGGAGCCGTCTGGTCCTGGGCGATCCCCAGCTTGCCCAGCGCTCGTCCCTTGCGCAGGCGCTCGAACAGCTGGTCGGCCTGGGGCTGCACCAGCTTGACGATCGACAGGTACTGGCCGTTCACGTAGGTGCCCGTCGGGACCGTCGGGACTACACGAAAGTCCACGTTGCCCGTGTTCACGCCGTTCAGCTGCCCGGCCAGGTAGGTGAGCTCGGCGGGGTTCAGGCCCTGGTCCACCCGGATCGAGTCCAGGATCGGGCCGACCAGGGAGGGCAGGCGGAAGATCTCGCGCGGCGAGAGCAGCTTGGCGATCACGGCCCGGAGGAACTGCTGCTGGCGGCTGATCCGGGCGAAGTCGGGGA
This sequence comes from Actinomycetota bacterium, assembly GCA_035643355.1. Taxonomy (GTDB): domain Bacteria; phylum Actinomycetota; class UBA4738; order UBA4738; family HRBIN12; genus DASQQQ01. The sequence goes on from DASQQQ010000033.1 coordinate 3,335, forward strand.
TCGTGTCGCAGGGCTGGTGCCGGGTCCGCACGTACGCCAGGGCGGTCTGACCGTTGAAGTGCTGGCAGCCGGCCGAGATGTCCAGGGCCGTGAGGGGGTCCTGCATCGGGTACGGCACGCACATCACGACCCCGCCCAGGGCATCCACCACCCCCTGGAACCCGGCCAGGTCCACGTACATCACGTGGTCGATCTCGAGTCCGGTGAGGGCGGTGACGGTCCGGGCCACCAGCTGCGCGCCACCGTGCTCGATCCCCCCCTCGAAGGCGGCGTTGATCTTGTTCTGGCCGTGCCCGGGGATGTCCACCCACAGGTCCCGCGGGAACGACAGGAACACCGCCTTCTTCTGGTCCGGCTCGACGTGCACCACGATGATCGTGTCCGAGCGTTGGGAGCCGCCGATGTCCTTGTTCGTGCCGAAGGCCGTCTGCTCCTCCTTCGAGAGCCCGGTACGGCTGTCGCTGCCCAGGAGCAGGTAGTTGCAGGCCGTCTTCGCGCAGCGGCCCGTGATGGGCGCGGGCGTCGGTGAGGCACCGGAGGGAGCCGGCGATTCCGGCCCGATCGTGTGGATCTTCTTGGCCGTGTACCAGTAGAGCCCGAACGCGGTCGACGACAGGACGGTGACGAGGACGGCGATCGAGGCCGCCCCGGCCAGGAAGGCCCGGCGCAGGTGCGGATGCTCGTGCCAGCGGCGATCGGGGGACGTCGGATCCGTCATGGCTCCGGAGAAGCCTACCCGCAGGTGGACCCGGGGGCCGGACCGGCCCGTGGCGTTCCTGTGGAGCCGGCGGCCGGCTCCGAGGGCTGGGACCCGGCACCCCCTCACGCATAAGCTACGGCCGTGGCTGCGACGTCCGGAACGCCGGCGATGGGGGCGACGGTGCTGATCGTCGATGGCGACGGCCATCGAGCCGAGCGCGCCCTGGGGGCCCTGCGCTCGGACACGGCGGTGGCCGTGCGTCCGCTGATCGCCTCCGACCCGGACCAGATATCGGAGCGTCTGGGGCAGGACGCCGTGGACGTGGCGCTCGTGGCCTTCGAGCCCTCGGCGCCCGAGCTGCTGGAGGTGATGCGGGAGCGGGCGCCGGAGGTCCCGGTGATCGCCGTGGTGGCCGACCCCGAGGCGGCCAGCGAGGCCCTGGACGCCGGCGCTCAGGACTTCGTGGCCGAGCGCGACCTGGACGGGGAGGTGCTTCGGCGGACCGTGCGCTACGCGCTGGACCGCCGGCAGCTCCGGGAGGAGCTCGACCGGCGCACGTTCATCGACGAGCTCACCGGCCTGTACAACATCAACGGCCTCGAGCAGATCGCCGCTCACCACCTCCGCCTGGCCGACCGCACCCACCAGCCGTTGGTGCTGGTGTTCGTCCGGATCGAAGAGCTGGCCTCGATCAGCCAGACGTACGGTGCCGCCGAGGGCCCCCGCCTGCTGGCGGACACCGCCCGGATCCTGCGCTCGGCCGTCCGCAGCTCGGACATCATCGCCCGGGTGGGCCAGGACGCCTTCTGCGCGCTGCTCACCGCGAACGCCACGGGAGCCGAGACGCTCGTGCTGGCCAGGATGGTGGAGGCCGTGGCCACGCACAACGCCCGGGGGGGACGGCCCTACCCGATGGCCCTGTCCGTGGGGGCCGCCGCGTACGACCCGGACCATCCGGCCGGCCTCTCGCAGCTGATCAGGGAAGCCGACGCCCGCCAACGCGAGCGTCGAGCCCCGATCCGCTAGTCGCTCAGCGGACGACCAGCACCGGACAGGTGGCCAGGTGGACCACCTTGTGGGCCACGCTGCCCATCAGGAGCCGGCCCCAGTCGGACAGGCCGCGCGTGCCCATCACGATCAGGTCGGCGCTCTCGTCGCGCGCCACGTTGAGGATCACCCGAGGGGTCTGCCCGAGCGGCGCGCGGAGGACGTCGCCCCGAGCGCTCACGCCCCGATCCTTCAGGTCCGCCACCACGCCGTCGATCAGCCCGGCCGCCTCCGAGGGCGCCTCCACCTCCACGGCCCAGGTCAGCTCCTGCTCGCACACGTGCAGGACCAGGACCTCGGCGCGGTGGGCGATCGCCTCCTGGGCTGCCACCTCGACGGCCCGCTGGCTGGGCTCGGATCCGTCGACCGCAAGGAGGATCTTCTCGAACATCTGCGCCTCCTTCGTCCCACCGCCAGCTTGGCGAACCGGGTGGTTCGGGGAGAGGGCCGGATGGCCCCGGTCGGAGCCGGCCGAACGGCCCGGACCGCACATCCGAGGGTTTAGCGAGCCCTTAACCCTCCATTGACGCTCCGATGGGAGCCGCCCTCCTAGCGTGGTCGCCGTGCCCGTTTCGCCACGTCCACGGGCTCGAGGAGGGATCACATGAACAAGCGCTCCGCGATGATCGTCGCCGGCGGGCTGGTCGGCGCGGTGGCCTCCACGGCCGGCGCCGTCTCGGCCGGCCTCGCCAGCGGTCCCACCGCCCAGGCCCAGACCGAGCCGGTCCGAGCCACCAAACCCGTGGTCAAGACGATCCACCGGACGATCACGATCCACCGCGAACCCAAGCATCAGGCGGCACCGGTGCGGGCGATCGCCGTGGGGCCCTCGGCCGCCGCGAGCACGGCCCCCCTCACCCACTCGTCCGGCTCGCTGGCGGCCGGCGGGTTCGACGACGAACACGAGGGCGGCGGGTTCGAGGGCGGCGATGACTGACCGTCCCCGCCGACGTCGCCGACTGCCCAAGCGCGTGCTGCGAGCGCTGGCGTGGGTCACCGGTGGCGTGGCGTTCTTCTCCCCCTGGACGGTCCTGGGGCTCTCCCCCAAGCCGGCCGCCGGCGAGGCCACGAAGACCGCCCGGGCATCACGGCAGGTGATCGTGGTCAAGAAGATCACCCGCAAGGTCATCATCCAGGACGTGGTCACGGCGGCGCCGGTCAGCTCCGTGTCGTCCACCTCGAGCGGGGGATCCGCCGCGATCGCGGCGCCGGTGACCACCACGAGCGGCTCCACCCCCCCGCCATGAGCGATCCACGCGGTCACCGGTTCCGGGCGATGGGCACGAGCGTGAGCCTGATCGCTGCGGGGGACGCCGATGCCGGGAGCTCCCACCGGGCGGCGGGGGTGGTGGAGCACCTCTTCTCCCGCGAGGAGCTCCGCTTCTCCCGATTCCGGGGCGACAGCGAGCTCAGCCGCGTGAACGCGCGCGCCGGAACATGGACCCGGGTCTCCCCGGGGTTCGCCGCCCTCGTCGCCTACGCGCTGGAGGCCGCGGCCGGGTCGGCCGGCCTGTTCGACCCGACCGTGCTGCCGGCGCTGATCGCCGCGGGCTACGACCGCGACTTCGACGAGTTGATCGCGGGTGCCCGCGACGCGCTGCACCCCAGCGAGCCCTGCGGACGGTGGCCCGAGATCGAACTGGAGGGGAACCTGCTCAGGTTGCCTCCCGGGGTGGGGCTCGACCTCGGCGGGATCGCCAAGGGCTGGACGGTGGACCTGGCCGCCCAGGCCGCGGTGGACCAGGGCCTGGACTGGGCCATCGTGAACGCCGGCGGCGACCTGCGGATCGCGGGGACGCCTCCCGCGGAGGCCTTCCCCATCGGGATCGACGACCCGGAGGTCCCCGAGCAGGAACTGACACGGATCCGCGTGGCATCGGGCGCCCTGGCCACCTCGTCGATCACGGCCCGGGCCTGGGGACCGGGGCGGCACCACCTGATCGACCCTCGGACCGGTCTGCCCGCGGACACGGAGGTGGTCCAGGCAACGGTGTGGGCCGAGACCTGTGCCGAGGCCGAGATCGGCTCCAAGCAGGCCCTGCTGACCGGCGTGCCGATCCTCGATCGGCTGACCGGGGTGCTGGTGACCCGGGACGGCCGGATCGTGATGAACATCCCGAGCGAGGAGGAGGCGCGGGCGTGACGACCTGGATCATCCTTCGGGCCGCCGGGATCGGCGCCTACCTGATGCTGTTCCTGTCGGTGAGCTGGGGACTCGTGGCCACCACCGGCGCCCTGGGCAAGCGGGTCTCCAAGGCCTCGGCCACGCTGGTCCACCAGTTCATGGCCACCACCGGACTGGTGCTCCTGGGGATCCACCTGGGGGGCCTGTCGATCGACGCCTTCGTGCCCTTCGGGCCGGCGGACCTGCTGATCCCGCTGCACGGGACCTTCAAGCCGGTGGCGGTGGCCCTCGGGATCGTGGCGATGTACCTGAGCGTGGCCGTGGTGGTCCTGTCGTGGCTCCGCAAGCGGATCGGCACGACCTGGTGGCGGCGCTCGCACGAGCTGGCC
>DASQQQ010000034.1:0-4372 GCA_035643355.1 Actinomycetota bacterium
AGCCCTGCCTCCCTTGAACTCGATCACCGGTCGGAGGCCGAGCGAGCGCCCTGCCCAGGCCACCACCTCCGGCACGTGGCCACCCCGGACCAACCAGTCCAGGTCGCCCAGGCTCGCCACCAACCGGACCCGCGCCGCCACGCGCTCGGCCCTCGCCCTTACGTCATCGAGCGACCCGCCCAGCCGAGCGCATCCCGCGGCGGCGAGCGCCACCAACCCCTGCGCCCCTGCCGCCGTGCCCGAATCCAGGACGCCGACGGCGTCCCCGAACGAGCCGGCGGCCATGCGAGCGGCCTGATAGGAGCCGCTCATCCGGGACGCAACGGTCACCACCAGGGCGCCCTCCGGCCCCAGGCGAGCCTCGATCGCCTCCTTCAGGTCCCCCGGTGAGGGAGCGGATGTGGTGATGCCTTCATCCGCGCGGCGCAGCAGCTCGGGCAGGGGGAGCTCGGTGTCCCGCAGGGTGTCCGCTCCTACGGTGACCCACATCGGGACCACCACCACGCCCGCCTCCTCGGCCACCTCGTCCGGAAGGGCGGCCGCGCTGTCGGTGATCACGGCCACGGTCATCGATCCGGCTCCTCGAGCGACCGCCCACCGGGGCGTTCGGACCCCCGGGGTCCCCGCTCACCCTCTGCTGCGGGCTCGTGGACCCACGCCGCGCTCAGGAACACCAGCGCTCCGGCCGACAGCAGCACGACGCGCGAGGGCTGCAGCTGACCGAGGAACGGCCACCTCACGCCGTTCACCAGGTCCACGGCCACGCCGGCCACCAGGGCGGCCACGGCCAGACCCGCCCGGATCGTCACGTGGAACGCCGTGAACGCCTGGACCCGGTCTCCTCCCTCGAGCCGGGTCTGGAGCACGTTCATCCCGGCCACGAGGCTGGCGGCACTCGAGGCCCCGAAGAAGCCCGCCCCGATGTAGGCGATCCCGATGTTGGGCGACAGGCTCATCACCGCCACCACGATCCCCTGCAGGGCCACGGCCGTCCGCACCATGATCAGCTGGTCGCGATGGCGGAGCGCCTGCAGGGTGCCCAGCCCCGCCGCGGCACCCACCCCGAAGAGGGCGATCAGGATGCCGAACTGCGTGTCGCTGGCCTCGAGCACCTGCCGGACGAACTTCACCCCCACCGAGAACAGGGCGCCGATGCCCAGGGTGATGGTGGCGCCGGCCGGCACCACCATCCGGACCAGCGGGATCCGGAAGGCCTTGAGGAACTTGGTCCTCTCCTCGGAGCCCTGCTCCTGCTCCGGCTGCTCACCACGTTCGTCCAGGACGTGCAGCGAACGGACGAACGCGAAGGAGATCAGGAAGGTGAGGGCATCGATCAGGAAGACCAGCAGGTAGGACCGGCTGCCGATCGGCCCCGAGTGGCCGAACAGCATGGCCTGCAGACCGGCCACGCCGCCGAAGGCGGCGGCACCCAGCGGGATCGTCCCGAACGAGGATCCCAGGATGATGCCGTTCGCCAGCGAGAGCTGGTCCTCGTCGCCCTCCACGAGGTCGGGGATGGATGCGTCCCGGGCCGGGAGGAACACCAGCCCTCCCAACTGGAGGAAGAACGCCCACAGGTAGACCCACCAGAGGGCCTGCACCAGCGGCAGCACCACCGCGACCGCCACCCGGAACAGGTCGGCGCCCATCATGGTCCGCCGACGCCGCCAGCGCCCCACCACCCGACTGGCCACGGGACCGCCCACCGCCGAGGGCAGGAGCTGGAGGACCAGCACGCCGCCCACCGCCGTGGAGGAGTTCGTGAGGTCGAGGACCAGCACGATCAGGGCGACCGTGCCCATCCAGTCCCCGAGCGCCGAGACCGCCTGCCCGACGAACAGGTTCCGGAACCCCCGATGCCCGAGCGGGATGTTCATCCCGAGATCACCTTCGGCGCGGCTGGTCCTGGTCGAGCACGAGCCGGTTCAGGTAGATCCTCCAGCGCCTCGCTCCGACCGCGGGCCGGTTCCCCAGCACCCGCTTCACGAGGAGCGGAACCACGACCGAGCCGCCGGCCACCATCCCCGAGGGCCCGCGCGTGGCCCGAAGCACCGGCACCAGCGCCAGGTAGGCGATGAAGCAGCCGATCGATGTGCGTTTGGCAAGCTTCCCGCCCGCCAGTCCCACGCTCAGCACCACCACCCCCTCCCAGCCGTTCACGAGGAGCGCCCCCAGCGCCGTGGACAGCCCCCGACCACCGGCTCCCCTGAGGAACGGGCTCCAGTCGTGCCCCGCCACCGCGGCTCCGCCGGCCAGCCCCGCGATCAGCGGCCGCTCCCGGCCCGCGAGCAGTGGGCCCACGGCCCCCTTGGCAACGTCCAGCGTCCCGGCCAGGGCCAGGGGGCCGAACCCGGCGATCCTGTACAGCCCCGAACCCGAGACGGTCCCCGTCCCCACCGACCGCAGGTCGACGTGCCGCAACCGGTGGGCCACCAGGTTCGAGAAGGGGATGGCGCCGCACAGGTACGACAGCGCCAGGACGGCGGGTGCCGGAAGCCTCCTCACGCCGGAAACGCTACACCGCACGGCCATCTCCCTGGTTGGGGGCCCGTTCGCGGCCCGGCCGGTGGTGGTCGGCGAGCGCCTCGGACATGGTGAGCCGTCCTTCCCTCCTCCAGCGGGCCGATCGGCCCACACCGGCGATCCCGAGGATCGCCAGAGTGGATGCGAGGCATCCGGAGGTCCTTACGCATGGACACGGCCATCCGCACGGAGGCGCTGACGAAGTCCTACGGCCGCGCTCGTGGCGTGATCGACCTGGGTTTCGAGGTGCCCCGCGGCGAGGTCTTCGGCTACCTGGGCCCGAACGGAGCCGGCAAGACCACCACGATCCGGACCCTGCTCGACCTCATCCGACCCACCTCCGGCCGGGCCGAGGTCTTGGGTATGGACAGCCACGAGGACAGCCTCGAGATCCATCGGCGCACCGGGTACCTGCCCGGGGAGCTGGCCCTGTACGACCGGATGACCGGGTCCGACTACCTCCAGCACCTGGCGGCGCTCCGGGGCGGCGTGGAGTGGGCGTACGTTCGGGACCTGGCCGGCCGGCTGGACTGCGATCTGGGCGCGCGGATCCGCTCCCTCTCGCACGGCAACCGGCGGAAGGTGGCGCTGATCCAGGCGTTCATGCACCGGCCGGACCTCCTCGTCCTCGACGAGCCCACCCAGGGCCTGGACCCGTTGGTCCAGCGCGAGTTCCATCATCTGGTGACCCAGGTGCGTGACCGGGGCTGCACCGTGTTCCTGTCCTCGCACGTCATGCCCGAGGTCGAGCGTCTGTGCGACCGGGTGGGGATCATCCGGGAAGGCCGGCTGATCGCGGTGGAGGACATCGGGGACCTCAAGGCGCGCTCGATCCGGACCCTGGACGTGCACTTCGCGCACCCCGTGGACCCCCTGCACTTCGCGGGGCTCCCCGGCGTGAAGGAGGCCACGCAGCACGGTGACGCGGTCCGGATCACCGTGGCCGGTCCGCTGGATGCCGTGGTGAAGGCCGTCGCGACGTTCCCCGTCGTGGAACTCACCAGCCACGAGCCCTCCCTGGAGGAGGTCTTCCTCACCTTCTACGGCAAGCGGGAGGACGACGATGGCGCGTGACCTCGCCCTGCGTCCCCACGGGGTGTGGCTCGGAACGGTCTTCGCGAGGACCCTCCGGGAGCAGCGGCGAGCGCTGCTGTGGTGGACGCTCGGCGTGGTGGGGACCGTGCTGATGTATGCGGCGATCTGGCCGACGATCCGGCAGAACGCGGTGGATCTGAACCGCTACCTGGACTCGTTCCCCGACGCGATGCGCAACCTGATCGGCTCGGCCGACTTCGGCACGCCCGATGGGTACCTGCAGTCGGAGCTGTTCAGCTTCGTCGCGCCGATCGTCTTCCTGGTCTACGCGATCGGCGCGGGCGCCCGGGCCATCGCCGGCGAGGAGGAGGCGGGCTCCCTCGACGTCCTGCTGTCGACGCCCATCCGCCGCCGCCGGGTCCTGGTGGACACGTTCGGCTCGATGACCCTGGCCCTGCTCGGGCTCGCGTTCCTGCTGTGGGCCTCCACGCTGCTGCTCGGCAGGGGCTTCGACATGCGGGCGGACCTCGCCCACCTCTCGGCCGCCGCCCTGTCCACCTTCCTCGTGGCCCTCGTCTTCGGGAGCCTGTCGCTCGCCGTCGGATGCCTCACGGGGAGCCGGAGCACGGCGATCGGGGTCTCGAGCGGGCTCGCCGTGGTGACGTTCCTTCTCAACATGTTCGGGCCGTCGGTGCCGGCCTTGGACCGGGTCCGGTGGATCTCTCCCTTCTTCTACTACGGAGGGGCCGAGCCCATGCTCCACGGCCTGGATCCGGTGCACCCGGTGGTCTTGGTCGGCATCTCCCTGGCCGCG
>DASQQQ010000035.1:0-3398 GCA_035643355.1 Actinomycetota bacterium
CAGCGCCCGCGAGCCTTCGGCCGCCCGGCGGTAATGGGAGATCTCGCAGAACGTCGCGGGCGGCCGTTGGCGTGCAGGAACGAGCACCAGGCCAGCGCGAACGTGCGGCGTCAATCGGATCGCAGCCCCACCCGCCAGAGGACGGATGGGCGGCCTCGTTCCCCCTCACCACCCGGCACGCGACCCTTTCACCGGCCATGCGGAGGAGACACAGGGCCACTGCCGTGGAAACCGCCGGGGGCGTGGGAACCCCGGGACGGGCGCACCGCAACGGCGGAATCGTACTCCGGGTCCTTACGGTAGGGAACGCCCGGGTGCCCGGTCCGGCCGGCCATCCGCCGCTGGCCGGCCGGCTGTCGGGACCCTCATTCCGCGGCCTCCGCAGGCGGACTCTCCTCCCGCAGCAGGTGCTCGAGGGATGCGGCGGTGCGCTCCAGCGTCCGGATCCGTTGGACGTGCCGCCGCAGGCGGTGCTCGCTCAGACCCCGCTCCCGCCCCCGCTCCAGCAGACGGGCGGTGAGGGCGGACTCCTCCTCGATCGAGCGGAGGGCGGTTTCCAGCAGGTCGTCCCGCCGCTCCGCGTGCTCTTCGAGCAAGGTCTCCGGACCGAAGAGGTGGCCGATGCGGCAGACGTACTCCGTCAGCCCCCGCTCCTCCACCTCCCACAGGGCGCCGCTGCATTCCGGACAGGTGAACCCCGAAGCGGTATTCGGGGGCCGGACCTCCCGGCTGCCGAGCTCCGTCAGATCCGGTCCGGGGCCCCTCTGATGCGTTCCGATCGAATCATCCGGGCCGGGGTTGTTCACCACCGCACCATCCAGCCGTTCCGGTCCCGATTCGGCCATCTCTTCGCCTACCAGCTCCACCAGCAGGCCCGGAAGCTCCGCCGCGGTCACCACGTGGTCGGGGTCCAGGTAGTCCAGCGCCGAGAGCGGCATCCCCGGGAACTCGGCGTCCTCCGGGTCCTGGACCACCGTGGTGCCTCCGCCCGCCTCCACCGCGAGGAGGCCGGCCGTGCCGTTGTCCAACGTCCCGGTCAGTACCACGCCCACCACCCGTCGACCGTAGGCCGCGGCCGCCGACCGGAACAGGGGATTGACCGCCGGCCGCGTGCGGTTCTCCTTGGGTGCGCGGGTCAGGTGTACGTGGCTGTCCCGCAGCAGCAGGTGGCGGTCCGGCGGTGCCACGTAGACGTGGCCGTAGCGGATGCCCTCCCCATCCTCCGCGAACGAGGCCCGGAGTGGACCCGCGGCGTCCAGGATCGGGGCCAGCTGCGACACGCCTCTCGGGACCGTATGCAGCACGACGAACAGCGAGGCCGGCAGATCCGGCGGGAGCTCCCGAATCACGCCCTTCAGCGCGGTGACCCCCCCGGCCGAGGCCCCGATGACGATGATGTCCCGATGGCTTGCTCGGATCATTCCGCGCCTCCCCTACGGGGCCGTGCCACCCCGAGGCTTCACCACGTCCGCCGGGCTCCCACCGCTCACCAGCCCCATCAGGATACCCGCCATCTCGGCCGGATCGCATACCACGTCGGCGACGCCCGTGGCGATCACGGATCGTGGCATGTCGCCCGCCACCGCCGTGGCCGGATCCTGCACCACCACCGTGCCGCCCGCGTCGTGCACCGCGCGACAGCCCTCCGCGCCGTCGTGGCCGCCGCCGCTCAGGATCAGCGCGATCGCCCCCGCCCCGTAGACCCGGGCCGCGGATTCCAGCACCGGGTCGATCGCCGACCTCAGGTGGTGGGTTTCCCCCACCCGGAACCCCACGGCGCTTTCAGGCTCGAGCACCAGGTTGCGGTCCGCCGGGGCGATCAGCACCCGCCCCGGGGCCATCCGGGTGCCCTCCGTCGCGTCCACCACCTCCAGGGCCGTCTTGCGACCCAGGATCTCCCGAAGCAGGCTCGGCCCCTCCGGCACCCGGTGAAGCACGATGGCGAGCGCCGCGCCGAATCCCGGTGGAAGCCCGGACAGGACCATCCGCATCGGACCCAGAGCGCCGGCCGATCCGCCGATCACCACCATCGCGTAGCGGGGAGCCTTCCCCGCTGAGGGAGCCATTGAGGGCCTCGTGCCCGGGACGGGGGCGAGCCGCCCCGATTGGACGACCCGCGTTCCTGCAACGTGATACCCCGCAGCGCCGAGCGCCAGTCGATCGGGCTCACCGGCGGCGATTTCCGGCCGGGCCGACCGAGGGCCCGGCCCCGCTTTCCGCCCCATCCCTCTCCCGCTGGGCCGTTCGCCGTAGCCCGTCCTCGTTCTGCTGCTGTGCCTCGTGCGCCCGGGCCGTCGTCCCATGGAGCGTCTCGGCCTGCTCGGTCAGCTCACGGGCGCGAGCATGCACATGATGCGCGCGCTCGCGCGCTCGCGCGGCCTGCTCCCGGGCCTCCGCCCGGATCTCTTCGTGCTGCGGCTCTCCCGACCCGGCCCCATCCCGCCGCGCCAGCTCCGCGTCCATCCGGCGCTTCAGCTCGGCAAGCCCCCGCTCCAGCGCGTCCAGACGCTCGGCCGTATCCCGGTCTGCCATACCCGCCGCCTTTCCTCTCGGAGTCGTTGGGCGAGCGGATGCACACCGCGCACCAGCGCGCGGCGAGGCACGACCCGGCCACCGGCCGCGAGAGGTACTGAAAATGGGGGAGTCCGGGCCGCGACGAAGATTGACACTTTTCCGGCGTATCCACACCTTGTCCCTCTGGCGCCGTCCCGCGCGGCGTCACTCGCTCTCGTGCTTCCGCCGATGCCGGCGCCGCGGGGGCGTTCCACGAATCTCTCCCCGGAGGCCCATGGGCGGCTCCGAAGAGCAGCGGACGGCGCTGCTCGACTACATCCGCGAGCAACGCGGCGTCGATTTCGCCTCCTACAAGCGCACGACGCTGAAACGCCGATTGGAGAAGCGGCTCCAGGCGATCGGGGCCTCGGACTACGGTGAGTACCTGGATGTGCTCCAGGCCTCGCCCGAGGAGTTTCGGGGGCTGCTGGATACGCTCTTCATCAACATCACGCAGTTCTTCCGCGATCCGAAAGCCTGGAATGTGCTGCGCCGGCAGCTGGAGGGGCGGCTGGACCCGAACGCCGAGCGTCCGGTGCGGGTGTGGTGCGCGGGGGTGGCGAGCGGCGAGGAGGCCTACAGCGTGGCCATGCTGCTTTCGGAGATCCTGGGCACGGACGGATTCCTGGGCCGGGCCAAGATCTACGCGACGGATGTCGACGATGACGCGCTGATCCAGGCACGGCAGGGCGCGTACAGCAGGAAGCAGGTGGCGGACATCCCCGAGGAGCTCCGGGCTCGCTACATGGAGGAGCAGGCCGGGGTGTACACGTTCCGCAAGGACCTGCGCCGCGCGCTCATCTTCGGGCACCACGACCTGCTCGAGGACGCGCCGATCTCGAAGC
>DASQQQ010000036.1:0-4100 GCA_035643355.1 Actinomycetota bacterium
GGTCGGCGAGCCCGGACCCGCCGATGCCGCCGGGGAGCGGCTCCAGGAGCTCGTCCAGGCGGCTCCCGGCGAGCCCGCCCGGCACGCCGATCGCGGGGGTCACCAGACCCACGCGACCCACGACAAGCACGCGGGCCACAGCGTCGCGATGTTCCGCGACCGGTTCTGGCTGAGCCTGCTCCTCACGATCCCGGTGCTGTTCTGGTCCGGGATGCTGCAGGACTGGTTCGGCTACACCGCCCCCACGTTCTTCCTCTCGGACCGGATCCCGGCCATCGTGGGGACCGTCCTCTTCCTCTATGGGGGGCTGCCGTTCCTCCGGGGCGGCGTCCGCGAGATCGGGGACCGCCTGCCCGGCATGATGCTGCTGATCTCGCTGGCCATCCTGGTGGCGTTCGGCGCCAGCATCGCCTCAGAGTTCGACCTGATCGACCTTCGGTTCTGGTGGGAGCTGGCCCTGTTGGTCGATGTCATGCTCCTCGGCCACTGGCAGGAGATGAACGCGATCGGGCAGGCCTCCGGCGCCCTCGAGGCCCTGGCAGCGCTCCTGCCCGACGAGGCGGAGGTGGTCCACGGTTCGCAGGTCCACACGGTCGCCGCGGCCGAGCTCCGGCCCGGGGATCTGGTCCTGGTGCGACCCGGAGCCCGGGTGCCCGCGGACGGGACCATCGTCGAAGGCGGGGCAGAGTTCGACGAGTCGATGATCACGGGGGAGTCACGTCCGATCTCCCGAGGAGAGGGGGAGCGGGTGGTCGCCGGAACCGTGGCCACCGACAGCTCGGTCCGGGTGAAGGTGGACGCGGTGGGCGAGCAGACCGCGCTGGCCGGTATCCGCCGGCTGGTGGAGGCGGCGCAGGCCTCCCGGTCCCGGTCGCAGGCCCTGGCCGACCGGGCGGCGGCCGTCCTCTTCTACGTGGCGGTGGCGGCCGGCGTGGTCACCTTCGTGGCCTGGGCCCTGCTCGGGAACGCCTCCGATGCCGTGGAGCGGAGCGTCACCGTCCTGGTCATCTCGTGTCCCCACGCGCTCGGCCTGGCGATCCCCCTGGTCGTCGCCATCTCCACCGCGATCTCCGCCCGGGGTGGCGTGCTGGTGAAGGACCGGCTGGCCCTCGAGCGGATGCGCACGGTGGACACCGTTCTCTTCGACAAGACCGGGACCCTCACCGAAGGTGCCCCCGCGGTCAGCGAGGCGGCTGGCGTGGGCGGGGCGGAAGATGAGGTCCTCCTTCTCGCCGCTGCCGCCGAGGCCAGCAGCGAGCACCCCCTGGGCCGGGCCATCGTCGCCGCGGCCGGGGAACGGGGGAGGATCCCGGAGGGGACGGCCTTCCGCTCCTCCACGGGACGAGGGGTGTCGGCCACCGTGGACGGCGCGCGGATCGAGGTGGGCGGACCGGCGCTGCTCCGGGAGCGGGGCTTGGACGAGCCGTCCCCCATCGCTGCCCGGGTGTCGAGCTGGCGCTCCCGGGGGGCGACGGTCCTGTTCGTGATCCGCGAGGGCGCGGTGATCGGCGCGCTGGCGGCCGAGGATCGGGTGCGCCCGGAGTCGGTGGAGGCCGTCCGCGCCCTCCACGCCGACGGGCTGCGCGTGGTCATGATCACCGGCGATGCCGAGGAGGTCGCGCGCGCCGTGGCGAAGCACATCGGCATCGACGAGGTGATGGCCGAGGTCCTGCCCGAGGACAAGGCCGCGGCGGTGGCCGAGCTGTCGTCCCGAGGCCTGAGCGTGGCGATGGTCGGCGACGGCGTGAACGATGCCCCGGCGCTGGCCGGCGCCGACGTCGGGATCGCCATCGGTGCCGGCACGGATGTCGCGATCGAGTCCGCGGGGGTGGTGCTGGCCGGCGACGACCCTCGCGCCGTGGTCTCGGTCCGGCGCCTGTCGAAGGCGAGCTACCGGAAGATGATCCAGAACCTGGGCTGGGCCGTCGGGTACAACGTGATCGCCATCCCCCTCGCCGCCGGGGTGCTGGCGTGGGCGGGCGTGGTCCTGGCGCCGGCCGTCGGGGCGCTGGCCATGAGCCTGTCCACGGTGATCGTCGCCCTCAACGCCCTGCTCCTCCGACGGCTGGACCTCCGCCCGGGGCCGGCCTGAGCTTGCGATACGCGAGCCGGTCTCCGTAGGTTGGAGCGGCAGAGGGGCCGGGACACAGGGAGGTGGGGCCCATGCCCTATCCGATCGTCGTGGTGGACCGTTCCGAGGTCCGCGAGGGCAGGCTGGAGGACCTGAAGAGCGCTGCGAAGGGGTTGGCCGAGTTCGTGATCGCGAACGAACCTCGGCCGTACTCGTACACCTTCTACTTCGACGAGGACGCCACGCACATGACGGTCCTCCAGGTGCATCCGGACTCCGCCTCGATGGAGGAGCACATGTCTGTGGCGGCCGACCAGTTCCCCCCGTTCGCCGAGCTCCTGGAGATGCGATCGATGGAGGTCTCCGGCGATCCGAGCGAAGCCCTGCTGGAGCGGCTGCGGCGCAAGGCCGACATGCTCGGCACCGTGAGCCTGACCGTGCACCGTCCGCACGCCGGGTTCGCCCGGTTCGCGGAGCGATAGGGGATATCAGCCGGCGACCGGTTCCTCCCTCAACCGCTCCGCGGTGGCGCGGGCGAGGTCCTCGAGCCGCGGTCTCTCGTCCTGGGTCCAGGACCTGGGTCGTCGGTGGTGCGCGGATACCATCGCCATGACCCCGCCGGTCCTGGACAGGACCGGGATGGATGCCACGGCACGCGAGCTCGGTCGGGGTGTCGCCGGGCCGGCCTCGTTTGCCGAGGGAAGGGCTGGATAGAAAAGCCACGTGCGCGTCGACGGCTATCCCTTGATCGGCGACTACGGCGTGGTCGGCGATGGGAGGACGGCCGCGCTGATCTCCACGGACGGGGCGGTGGAGTGGCTCTGCCTGCCCGACCTGGACTCACCCAGCGTGTTCGGGGCGATGCTCGATGCTGCTCGGGGCGGTCGCTTCGAGCTCGCGCCCGAACCGCCCTTCGAGACCGACCGCCGGTACCTGCCGGGGACGAACGTGCTCGAGACGACCCACCGGACCTCGACCGGGGTGGTCCGGGTCATCGAGGCCTTCACGCTCGAGGCGGGCATCCCGCCGCCCTGGCGGGAGCTGGTGCGACGGGTGGAGGGCCTGGAGGGGACGGTGGAGCTCCGGTGGTCGGTCGAGCCCGGCTTCGACTACGGGGCCCGGGCCGCCACCTTCACCGAGATGGCCGAGGGCTTCGTGGCCGACGGCCCCGCGTGCCGGATCGGCGTGCTGGCGTGGGACGCGGGGGTGCCCGAGGTCCGCGGCGACGGGGCCGTGCTGGCCGGCCGCTTCTCCACCGGTCCGGGCAGCCGGAGCACGCTCGCGCTGGTGGGCGACGGGCGCAGGCCGCTGCGGCTTCCCTCCCGCGGCTCGGTGGAGCGGCGGCTGGAGGGCACCATCCGGGACTGGCGGGACTGGATCTCCCGCAGCACGTACCGGGGTCAGTGGGCGGGAGCCGTGGAGCGGAGCCTGCTCGCGCTGAAGCTGCTCCAGAACCCCGAGACCGGCGCGATCGCCGCCGCCGCCACCGCCTCGCTGCCCGAGCGGATCGGCGGCGACCGGAACCTGGACTACCGGTTCGGCTGGATCCGCGACATCGCCTTCACCCTCGAGGCGCTGATGCGCCTGGGGTTCGAGGACGATGCGCACCGCTCGTTGCTCTGGCTGCTCGACGCGGTGGCCGGCTCGCACCCGAGGCCGGCGCCCCTGTACGCGCTCGGTGGTGGTCCGGCGCCCAGCTCCAGGGAGCTCCCGCTGCCGGGCTACCGGGGCTCGAGACCGGTCATGATCGGCAACCAGGCGGTGTCCCAGCTCCAGCTCTCGGGCTGGGGAGACCTGCTCCAGGCCGTGTGGATGCACGTGGAGCGCGGGGCGAACGTGCTCGACGCGCGGACGGGGGAGCGCCTGGCGGACCTGGCCGACGTGCTGGCCGCGACCTGGCCTCACCCGGACGCCGGGCTGTGGGAGCTGCGCGAGCCGGCCCAGTTCGCGAACTCGAAGATGGGCTGCTGGGTGGCGTTCGACCGGATCCTGAACCTGGTGGACTGGGGCCAGGTCCCACCTCGGCACG
>DASQQQ010000037.1:0-2022 GCA_035643355.1 Actinomycetota bacterium
AGGTCGGACGCGGCTCGGTGGTGACCCTGGACCTTCCGGCCACGGTCCGCCAAGGGGTGGCTCGCCGCCTCCAGCAGCAGGTCGAGCAGATCGGCAGGCTCATTCCCGTCAGTCCTTCCTGAGCCCGCCGTCCCGGGCGGCGTCCCTGGCCGAGCACGCCCCGGACGCCGGCCCCGCCGAGCCGAGCTGAACCGCAACCACGTGCGCGGCTGGACCGCCGCGATGCCGCGGTCCTCTGGCTGCTGGCGGATGCGGGCCTGCGGTCGACCGGGCTGACCGACCTCAAGGTGCCGGACGTCGATCTTCGCGGCCGGAAGGGTCTCCGTACGCCCCGCTCCGGCGGGCCGCTCGCTTTGCTGGGAGCAAGCTGCGCCAGAGTCTTTGGCTCCGGGCCAGCGTGCCCAACCTCTCGCCGGAGATGACCCCGCTCACAACAGCTCGAGCGCGCGGTTGATCTCGTCCGGGGTGTTGTACAGGTGCGGGGAGATACGGATGCGACCGCGGCGGTGCGCCACGTGCACCCCCGCCGTGGCGAGCCGCGCGAACACCTCCCCGGACGCTTCTTGGAGCGGCTCCACCACGACCAGCGGCGAGCGGACGTCTTCCCGGGACACGAGCCGGAACCGCGCCCGGTCGATCCCAGCGAGCAGGCCGGTCACCAGGCCGTCGACGTAGGCCGCCACCTCCTCGATCCCCAGCTCCAGCAGCAGCTCCAGCGCGGCGGTGAACGGGACGTAGTTGAAGAAGTTCGCCGTGCCGAACACGTCCAGCCGGCCCGTCCGCCTGGGCGTGATCGACTCCAGGTCCAGCGAGGGCGCCGCCAGGTCGTCGGCGGTGAGCGCGCTCAACCAGTACAGCTTGGTGGGCCGCAGAGCGTCGGCCAGTTCGGGCCGCAGCCAGCACACCCCGGTCCCATACGGGCCGCACAGCCACTTGAAGCCGGCGCTCACCAGCGCGTCGACCGGCAGTGCCTGCACGTCGATGGGCATGGCGCCCACCGCCTGGGAACCGTTGACCACCATCCAGGCGCCGCGGCTGCGGCAGGCCCGCCCCACGCCCTGCAGGTCGGCCACCTGCCCTGAGAACGAGTGCACCCAAGTCAGGCAGACCACCCGGGTGCGGTGCGTGAGCGCGGCCTGCACCTCGTCTGGGGTGAGCACCTCGTCCTGCGGCTCGATCATGCGGATCGTGACCCCCCGATCCCGCAGCAGCAGCCACGGCAGGATGTCGGATGGGAAGTCGTTGGCGGCCACCACCACCTCGTCTCCTGGCCCCAGATCCAGCCCATTGGCGATCAGCTGCAGCCCGTAGGAGGCGCTGTTGGCCAGGACGATCTCGTCTTCGCGGGCTCCCAGGACCCGCCCCAGCGCCTGGCGTAGCCGGGAGGGGACCTCCGAGAACCGTTCCGGGGTGGCCAGCATCTCCGGGTGGAGCTTCCACCGCACCGCCTCGGCCAAGGCCAGGGCGGCCCTGCGGGGCAGCCGCCCCTGGTGGGCGGTGTTGAGCCACACCGAACCGCCCTCGAGCTCGAACTCCCTCCGGAACCTATCGGTCGCCATGGCCGGTAGTCTGCCATCCGATCGGCGGCGGTCGCTCAGCCTGCGCTCCCCGCTGGCCCCTGGCGAGCCAAACGCCCAGGTCGCGTAGCGCTCCCTGATTCTTAGGACTCCCCTATGTCATTCTCAGCGAGTTCTCAGGGTTCCCGCGTAGAACCACCTCAACGCGGCGGATGCGCCCACGGCTGGATGGTCCCGGTGCCCCCGGTTCCGAGGCGAGGCTCAGCCCCTCGGATGACCGGGTTCACGGTGGGCTCCGCCGCCGGCGACACGCCGGAGGCCCATATGGTGGGACAAGGCCGGGACAACCGTTCCGGCCTTGGGGCCTCCGGGGAAGTCGTGGGGTTCCGGGTGGTGCTGGATCGCGTGGCTGGCGCTATGGTGTGACTGGTCTACGTCGTCGGTCCCTCGATTCCTTTACGTCCCCGTCTTCGTCCGCAGCCAACGACCCGTCCGGGTTCCAGGA
>DASQQQ010000038.1:0-3169 GCA_035643355.1 Actinomycetota bacterium
GAGACGTTGCTGGTGCAGTCTGGCAAGCCCGTGGGCGTCTTCCGGACCCACGAGATGGCCCCTCGGGTCCTGATCTCCAACGCGATGCTCGTGCCCAAGTGGGCCGACTGGGACACCTTCCGCGACCTCGAGCACCGGGGCCTCACGATGTACGGTCAGATGACCGCGGGGTCCTGGATCTACATCGGCACCCAGGGGATCCTGCAGGGCACCTACGAGACGCTGGCCGAGGCCGCCACCCAGCGCTTCCAGGGCTCGCTCGCCGGGACCATCACCCTGACCGGGGGCCTGGGTGGCATGGGCGGCGCCCAGCCGCTCGCGGTGACGATGAACGGCGGCGTGGCCTTGTGCGTAGAGGTCGACCCGGCCCGCATCGAGCGCCGCATCAAGACCCGGTACCTGGACCGCGAGACCGACGACCTGGATCAGGCGGTGGCCTGGGTGGAGCAGGCCAGGACCGAGCGGGAACCGCTCTCGGTGGGCCTGCTCGGGAACGCCGCCGAGCTGCTGCCGGCGCTGCTGAAGGGGGGCTTCTCCCCCGACCTGGTCACGGATCAGACCTCGGCGCACGACCCGGTCGGCGGCTACATCCCGGCCGGCCTCACCCTCGAGGCGGCGGCCGAGCTCAGGGGGGGCGACCCCGAGGAGTACCAGCGGCGCGCCTTCGCCTCGATGGCCCGGCACTGCGAAGCCATGGTGGGGTTCCTCGATGCCGGCGCCGTGGTCTTCGACTACGGGAACAACCTCCGGGCGGGAGCCGAGCGCGGCGGGTTCGAGCGCGCCTTCGACTACCCGGGTTTCGTTCCCGCCTTCGTGCGGCCGATGTTCTGCGAGGGCAAGGGCCCCTTCCGGTGGGCCGCCCTGTCCGGCGATCCCGAGGACATCGCCACCACCGACCGTGCGGTGATGGAGCTGTTCCCGAACGACGAGCGGCTCCACCGGTGGCTGCACATGGCGCAGGATCGGGTGGCCTACCAGGGACTGCCGGCCCGGATCTGCTGGCTGGGATACGGGGAGCGTGCCGCGGCCGGGCTCCGCTTCAACGAGCTGGTGGCCTCGGGCGAGCTGTCCGCGCCGATCGTGATCGGCCGGGACCACCTGGACAGCGGCTCGGTGGCGAGCCCCTACCGCGAGACGGAGGGGATGAGGGACGGGTCGGATGCGATCGCCGACTGGCCGATCCTGAACGCGCTCGTGAACACGGCCGCCGGGGCGCACTGGGTGAGCGTCCACCACGGCGGTGGTGTGGGGATCGGGTACTCGATCCACGCGGGGATGGTGGTGGTGGCCGACGGCTCGTCCAACGCCGCGGAACGGTTGGAGCGCGTGCTCACCACGGACCCCGGGACCGGCGTGGTGCGCCACGCCGACGCCGGCTACGAGCAGGCGCTGGCGGTGGCGAAGGAGCGCGGCGTCCGGCTGCCCTGGCTCGAGTGAGGGCCCCCGGTGAGGGTCCCGGTCAGCGCAGCTTGAGCTCGAGCTCCACCTCATCGTGGATCTCGACCCCGTCGTGCCCCACGAGGGGGATCTCGGGCTTGAGCTTGCGGGCCTCGTCCACGGCTCCCTCGTGGACCGCCGTGATCTCGAACCCTCGCCGCCCGAAGAACCCGATCGCGTCGGCGTTGTCGTTGGTGGTCATGGCCCACACCCGCCGACAGCCGGCCTCCCGGGCCGCCGCGGTCACCTGGCGGATCAGCTCGGTGCCGATCCCCAGCCCCTCGCGCAGCGCGTCCAGCGAGACCACCTCGCACCCCTTGTCCTGGATCCGGAAGGTGATGGCGCCGACCGCCTCGCCCGCGATCTCGGCCACGAATCCGTCCATGGCCGCGGGCTCGAAGACCTGCCCGTGGGCCACCATCCGCTCGCTCTTCCAGCGATCGCGCATCAGGCGCCGGACCCAGTCCCGGTCCTCCTCGCGGATGGGGCGGACCTCCACCGTCTGTTCCGTGTCAGCCATCCCTCTCCCCCACATCAAGCGGACCAGCTCGACACCGACGCACCACCCTACCCGTTGAGCGGTGACCCTTCATCCGAGGGCGCCACCGGCCGGCGGCGCGCCACACGCAGGATCGTGCGCTTCTCCACCGGGGTCAGCCCCGCGGCCACCAGCACCACCAGGTAGGCCACCCCGCCCACCAGGCCGGTGCCGAACAGGTCCACAGGCCAGGCCTTGGAGGCCAGCACGCCGTGGACCCCGAGCATGACCGCCGTGGCGGCCGCCGCGGGGATGGCCAGCCGAGCGTAGTGACGGTCGTACGGCTGGATGTGCACGAACCGCCACACCAGGAACAGGCGGAACGCGTTCGAGGCGGCCAGGGTGCTGGCCTGCGCCACGGCGGCGCCGGTCGGGCCGAACCGGGGGACCAACACCAGCGACATCCCGAGGTCGAGGAGGAAGGAGGATGCGTACACGATCAGGTCCCAGCCCGTGCGACCGGCCATGATCAAGACGAACCCTGCCGCACCCACGGACACGTTCAGGATCTGGCCCACCAGCAGGATGCGCAGCCACGACGTCCCGGTCTGGAACTTCGCCCCGAACACCTGCAGGATCGGCCCCGGCGCCACCATGAACAGCAGGAGCAGGGGGATCGTGCCGGCCAGCGTCCACCGGGTGATGGCCTTGAACAGCACGTTCAGCCGGTCCCGCTCCCCGCGCTCGTGCAGGTCGGCCACGAACGGGCTGAACATGTAGCTCACGGCGGTCAGGAACAGGACCAGGGCCTGCGCCACCCGCACGGAGGCCGCGTACACGCCCAGCGAGGGCCCGGCGGTGTTCGCCGACAGGACGAAGAAGTCGGTGTAGAAGAGGGCTTGGGACAGCAGTGCCGCGGGCGCCCTCGGCGCCCCGTAGCGCATGAGGGCGTTCACCTCGCCCGGCTCGGCGGGCTGGTGGTCGAGGCCTCCGGTATCCCGATGCCACATGACCCACGCCACCGCGGTGGCGAACAGCCAGGACAGGCCGTACGTGGCCACGGTCGCGGTCACCGTCTTGCTGAAGGTCCAGGCGATCAGCGAGAAGACGATCCACGAGATCGGTTGGCCCACCCAGTAGGCCACCAACGTGTCGCGCATGATCTTCAAGCCCCGGCTGCCGCCCAGGATCACCTGCGCGATGGCCACGAAGGGCAGGGCCACGGCGGCCGCCCGCAACGCGGCGGTGGGGGCG
>DASQQQ010000039.1:0-17493 GCA_035643355.1 Actinomycetota bacterium
TCCCGCCTGGAGGCCGGGACGGAGGTCGTCCGGCTGGAGCGGGTGGACCTGGCGGCCCTGGTACAGGCCACCCTGCGAGCCCGGGGGTGGGCCGACCGGGTCCGGGTCCGTGGCGGGAGCCTGGAAGTGATCTCGGATCGCCGTCGCCTGGAGCGGATCGTCTCGAACCTGGTGGGCAACGCCGTGGAGCACGGGGGGGCGGAGGTGGAGGTGGAGGTGGGCCCCGATGCTCGAGGGGTGTTCGTCTCCGTCTCCGATCGTGGCCCGGGCATCCGGGCCGAGGACGGGCCCCGCCTCTTCGATCGCTTCTTCAAGGGTGACCCCTCCCGGTCCGGTGGGGGCAGCGGGCTCGGCCTCCCTATCGCGCTGGAGAACGCCCGGCTCCTGGGAGGGGACATCGAGGTCGCCAGCCACCTCGGGGCCGGAGCCAGGTTCACGCTGCGGTTGCCGTCGCCATCGTCCGACGAGGGCGCCGGGATCCGTGACCGAACGGTTACACGCCGGTGACGCTCCGGTTGCCCCCGGCAGCCACGATGGGGCCGATCACGGAGAGAGAGGTGACCGCTCATGAAGCGAACCATCGTGGTTGCGGTGATCGTGCTCCTCGCGGCGTCCTGCGCTCGCACCGGAGCCGGCGATCTGGGGCCGGTGGCCGGGGGTGAGACGCCGAGCGCCGGATCGTCCACGCCGACGCTGAGCCCCCAGCCCCCGACCTCGCCCACCGGGGCGCCCTCGGCCGAGCCGACGGGCAGCGGGGGGACCGCCGAGACGATGACGTACGAGGTCTGGTTCACGGCGGGTGAGGGCACCCTGTTCGTCACCCATCGGACCGTGCCGGCCGACCCGCGCATCGGAACGGCCGCCATGGAGTCGCTCCTGGCCGGCCCGACGGCGGCCGAGCGCAGGGCCGGCGTGGGCTCCGCCCTGCCCAGCGAGACCAAGCTCCTGGGCCTCACGATCCAGGACGGCCTGGCCACGGTGGACCTCACCGGCGACGTCGAGTCGGGGGGCGGAAGCCTCCTGATGATGCTGCGCCTGGGTCAGCTCACCTACACGCTGACTCAGTTCCCCACGGTGAACGGAGTGCTGATCGAGCTGGACGGCCGGAGGGTGGACACCTTCTCCACCGAGGGACTCATGACCGACCGGCCGCTGACCCGGAAGGCGTACCGGATCCTCCTGCCCCCGATCCTCGTCGAGCGGCCCGCCATCGGGGAGCGGGTCTCGAGCCCGCTCACGGTGGTCGGATCGGCCGACGTGTTCGAGGCCACGGTCAGCATCAGCCTTCTGGACGCCCGGGGGGACGAGATCGTCCGCACGTTCACCACGGCGACGTGCGGAACGGGGTGCCGGGGCACGTACGAGAAGACGATCCGCTACACGGTCCCCGAGACCCAGCCCGGGATCCTGCGGGTCTACGAGGCCTCGGCCGAGGACGGGACCCCGGTCAACGTGGTGGAGATCCCGGTGGTGCTGAGCGCCTGAGGCTCGGAGCGGTCGATGGGCGGGCTCGCTGGGCCCGCCCATCGGGGTCCGGGCATCGGGCCCGCTGCTACGCTCCGGGCCATGGACGAGCAAGCACCCCTCTGGCAGCAACGGTTCCGAGCCCCGATCCTCCAGTTCCCCGCCTGGTCCAGGACGGCCCCAGACCTGCTGGCGGCCATCTCCGACGAGTCGGGCGCGGACCAGGTCTACGCGTGGGATCTGGCCACCGGCACCCGTCGACGGGTGAGCGATGAAGCGGTCGGGGTGATCCACGCGGCCGTCACGGCGGACGGCCGTCGCGCGGTCTGGTTCAGCGACCCCACCGGTGACGAGTCGGGGACGTGGGTCTCGGCGCCGTTCGAGGGCGGAGCGCCTGAGCCCCTCCTCCCCGGGGCCCCATCGGGCTGGCCCGAAGGGATCGCCTTCGCGCCCGGCGTGGTGGCCACGGTGCTCTCGGACCGAAGCGGGTTCGGCGTGTACGCCTCGGTCGGTGGTGGACCGGCCAAAGAGCTGTTCCGGGACGTGGACTCCGTCGGGATCGGGCTCAGCGAGTGGGAGCACGAGGGACAGGATCGCTCGGGGCTCTCGGCGGACGGGTCGCTGCTCTGCGTCTCGGTCGCTCAGGACGGCGACAACCTCCATCCCGCCCTGGTGGTGCTCGACGTGCGCACGGGGGCGGAGGTGGCACGGCAGGCGGATGGTCCGGGGTTCGGCCTGGAGGCGCTGGCCTGGTCGCCGGTCCCAGGGGACCAGCGGCTCGCCTTCTGCCACGAGCTGAGCGACGCCGTGCGGGCGGCCCTCTGGGACCTGGGGACCGGGGAACGGACGGACGTGCAGGCCGACCTGCCGGGCCAGGTCTTCCCCATCGACTGGTGGCCCGACGGTGCATCCCTCCTGCTCCTTCACCGGCTCGACGGCCGCGACGGCCTGTACCGGTGCGAGCTGACCAGCGGCGCGCTCAGGGAGGTCCTGCCCCAGTCCGGGGAGGTGCACGGGGCCGGCGTGAGGCCCGACGGGCGGGTGTGGTTCCGGCTGTCGAGCGGCTCCACGCCGCCCCGGATCCTCGACGGCGATGGGCGGGAGGTCCTGAGGCCCGACGGGCCACGGACGCCGGAGGGCCGTCCCTACCGGTCCTTCCACTGCACGAGCCCGTCGGGGGATCGGGTGCACGGGTTCGTGGTGGTGCCGGAGGGTGAGCCGCCGTTCCCGATGTACATGAAGGTCCACGGCGGACCGAGCTGGCTGTACCAGGACACGTGGATGCGAGATGTCCAGGCCGTGGTGGATCAGGGCATCGCCGTCGCGATGGTGAACTACCGAGGCTCCACCGGCTACGGGCGCCGCTTCCGCGACCTCATCATCGGCAACATCGGCTTCCCCGAGGTGGAGGACACGGTCGCCGGCCTGGACCACCTGATCGCCGAGGGCATCGCCGATCCGAAGCGGACGTCGATCGGCGGGTGGTCCTGGGGCGGCTACACCACGCTCCTGGCGATCGGCCTGCACCCGGACCGGTTCGTGTGCGCCGTGGGAGGGGTGCCCGTGGGGGACTACGCGCAGTCCTACGAGGAGTCGGCCCCCGAGCTGCAGGCGTACGACCGGTCGCTGCTGGGAGGGACCGTGCACGAGGTGCCGGACCTGGTCCGCGAGCGCTCCCCCATCACCTACGCCGATCGCGTGAAGACCCCCACCTTGGTGCTGGTGGGCGAGCACGATACCCGGTGCCCTCCCCGGCAGGCCCTGAACTGGGTGGACGCGGTCCGGGCGGCCGGGGCGGAGGTCGAGGTGTACACCTTCGGCACCGGGCACGTGTCCTACGTGGTGGACGAGGAGATACGACAGACCTCGAGGATCCTGGAGTTCCTGGAGAAACACCTGCTCTCCGGCGGGTAGCGATCCGGACAGATCCTCGTCACATGCCGGATGATGGAGCGGTGAGCACGGTTCGGGTCCGTCGTCGCGGGCCGGCCAGCAAGTACGCCATCTGGGCCCGGTACCGGAACCTCGAGCGGTGGCCAGAGTGGGCTCCCCACATCCGCGAGCTGCGGGCCTTCGGTCAGTTGCGGCCGGGCCTGGAGGGCCAGATGGTGGGGGTCCTGGGGATGACCGCCTGGTTCGAGGTGCTGGAGGTCGACGAGCCGGGCGGCGTGTGGATCTGGGTGGTGCGCTCGGGTCCGGCCAAGCTCCGGATCGAGCACGAGGTGGCCGAGGGACTGGCCGGGATGATCATCACCGGTCGAGCTCCGGCCGTGTTCGCCTACGTGCCGGTCGCTCGGAGGCAGCTCACCAGGGTGGTGGGGCCGGGCAGGGGGCCCTAAGGTTCCCGCTGCTCAGCGGATCGCGGCCTCGCCCTGCTCCCCGGTGCGGGCCCGGACCGCCTCCTCGATCTGGGTAACGAAGATCTTGCCCTCGCCGATCTGCTTGGTCTTGATCGAGGTCTTGATGGCCTCGATCACCCGGTCGACCTCCTCGTCGGTGGCCACGATCTCGATCTTCGTCTTGGGATGGAAGAGGAACTCACCCTTCCTCGGCTCCACGCCGCGCTGCATGCCCCGCTGGACGCCGAAGCCCCTCGCCTCGATCACGCTCATGCCGGTAACGCCGGCCGCCACCAGGGACGAGGCGACCTCCTCGAAGTCGAAGGGCTGCACGTAGCATTCGATCTTCTTCACGCCGCGCTCCTTCCACTCCCCCCGCCGGGCCCGGCGCCCGCGCTGTCCCTCCAACTGTACGGAGCCGGTCAAGGCCCGGCAGGGCGGTGGGCCGCCCGTGGGCGGCCCACCGAGGCGAGGGGGGAGCTCAGACCACGCCCTGGTCGAGCATGGCGTCCGCGACCTTGATGAAGCCGGCGATGTTCGCGCCGTTCACGTAGTTCCCGGGCGTTCCGAACTCCTCGGCCGTGGCCCGGCTCTTCTCGTGGATCGCCTTCATGATCCCGTGCAGCTTGGTGTCGACCTCTTCACGGGTCCACGAGAGGCGCTCGCTGTCCTGGACCATCTCCAGTCCGGAGACCGCCACGCCGCCGGCGTTGGCGGCCTTGCCGGGACCGTACAGGATCGCCGCCCCGACGAACTGCTCCACGCCGTCGGGGACCGTCGGCATGTTGGCGCCCTCGCTGACCACGTAGACGCCGTTGTTCAGGAGGTTCGCCGCGTCCTTGGCGTTGATCTCGTTCTGCGTGGCGCTGGGGAACGCGCAGTCGGCCTTGACGTCCCACAGCGGGTTGTGATCCGCGCGGGGGTCCGCCGGCGTGAACCTCACGCCCGGGAACGCGTCCGCGTACTCCCTGATCCGGCACCGGCGCTCGTTCTTCAGCTCCATGATCCAGGCCAGCTTCTCGCGGTCGATCCCGGCCGGGTCGTGGATGAAGCCGCCGGAGTCCGACACCGTGACCGGCTTGCCGCCGAGGTCGAGGATCTTCTCCAGCGTGTACTGCGCCACGTTCCCGGACCCGGAGACCAGGCAGACCTTGCCCTCCAGCGACTGATCGCGCGTAGCGAGCATCTCCTGAGCGAAGTAGACGGCCCCGTAGCCCGTGGCCTCCGGGCGGATCAGCGACCCGCCCCAGTTCAGCCCCTTGCCCGTCAGCACGCCGCTGAACTCGTTGCGGATCCGCTTGTACTGGCCGAACAGGTAGCCGATCTCGCGCCCGCCGACCCCGATGTCGCCGGCGGGGATGTCGGTGAACTGCCCGATGTGCCGCTGCAGCTCGGTCATGAAGGACTGGCAGAACCGCATGACCTCGTTGTCGGTCTTGCCCTTGGGGTCGAAGTCGGCACCGCCCTTGCCGCCGCCCATCGGCAGGGTGGTGAGGGCATTCTTGAAGACCTGCTCGAACGCCAGGAACTTCAGCATGCCCAGGTACACCGTGGGGTGGAAGCGCAGGCCGCCCTTGTAGGGACCGATCGCGCTGTTCATCTCCACCCGGTAGCCCTTGTTGATCTGGACCTCGCCCGCATCATCGACCCAGGGCACGCGGAACAAGACGACGCGCTCCGGCTCGATGATCCGCTCGAGGACCTTCTCCTTGCGGTAGTGGGGGTGACGCTCGAAGACCAGTTGGAGCGATTCCGCCACCTCCCGGACCGCCTGGTGGAACTCGGGCTCGCCGGGGTTCTTGCTGGTGACCTCCGACATCAAGGCGTCTACGTACCCGCTCATCTGCCCTCCTTTCGCGACGGATCCGCTCCGGAACGAAGCATCCCGGCGAGGATCGCCGGGTGGGAGCTCTCCTGACCGATGGTGCAGATCACAGCAGCATCGTCCCATCCCGAAGGTATCGGCGGCGGGCCGGATGGCCCAAACGTCCCGGGCCGGATGGACGGGCCGGCCGTCGCCACCTCCGCTGGAACCATACCCGCCGTTCGGCGCTGCACCTCGCAGCTCGGGCGCGGACCGGCCGGGCGCGTAGACTCGGATCGGAGCAGGTCAGGAGCCGATCCCATGCCCGAAGCCCTCATCGTGGACGCGATCCGCACCCCCATCGGCAAGCGCGGGGGCGCCTACGCGGACGTGCACCCCACCCGGCTGCTGTCCACGGTTCTCCTGGCGCTGTTCGAGCGCACCGGCCTGGACCCCGGCGAGGTCGAGGACCACATCTGCGGCTGCGTGTCGCAGACCGGGGAGCAGGCCCTGAACGTGGGGCGGAACGCCTGGCTCGCGGCCGGCCTGCCAGAGCGGGTGCCCTCGACCACCATCGACCGCCAGTGCGGCTCCTCTCAGCAGGCGGCGCACTTCGCGGCGCAGGGCGTGATGGCGGGTGCCTACGACCTCGTGGTGGCCTCCGGCGTCGAGAGCATGACCCGTGTGCCGCTGGGGTCCTCGCTGGCCGGAGGCGATCCCTTCGCCGGGGGGTTGGCGGACCGCTACGACGGCCGCTTGGTGCCCCAGGGGATCTCCGCGGAGCTGATCGCCCACCGCTGGCGGATCCCTCGGGAGGAGCAGGACGATCTGGGCTACCGGTCCCACGCCCGTGCCGCCGCTGCCACCCGTGAGGGGCGGTTCCGAGGGCACCTGGTGCCGGTGCAGCTGCCCGGGGACGGATCGGTGTTGCTGGATCGGGACGAGGGGATCCGGATGGAGCCCGATCGGGAGCGGATGCGCGTCCTGGAGCCGGCGTTCAGGTCGCCGGCGTTCGACGGGCTGTTCCCCGGGCAGATCGACTGGACCGTGACGGCCGGGAACGCCTCCCAGATCTCGGACGGCGCCACCGCGTTGCTGGTTGCCTCTCCCCCCGCTGCGGAGCGCCTGGGCCTGAGACCCCGAGCTCGGTTCGTGTCCTTCTCCGTGGTGGGGGACGACCCGGTGTTCATGCTCACCGGCCCCATCCCCGCCACCCGGCGGGCCATGGAGCGGGCCGGTTTGGATCTGGAGGACCTGGCCGCGGTGGAGATCAACGAGGCCTTCGCCTCGGTCGTCCTGGCCTGGAAGCGCGAGCTGGGGATCTCGGATGACTGGTTCGAGGAGCACGTGAACCCCAACGGGGGAGCGATCGCCATGGGGCATCCGCTCGGAGCCACCGGGGGCAAGCTCATGGCCGACCTGGTGGCTGAGCTGGAACGGCGGGACGGTCGGTACGGCCTCCAGGTGATGTGCGAGGGGGGAGGCATGGCCAACGCGACCGTGCTGGAGCGGGCGCCGTGACCTGGTGGATGGTGCTGAGCGCCGTCGGGATGGGGCTGGCGATCGCCTGGCTCGGGCTCACGGCACTGCGGGCGGCCTCCGGGGGCCAGCCTCGATCCCGCCCCGAGGTGGAGGATGTGGAGGAGCTGGAGGTGTTCCTGGTGTGCCGGGATTGCGGGACGGAGTTCCAAGTGACCAGGCTGGGTGAGCTGCAGATCCCTCGGCACTGCGGGGAGCCGATGGAGGTCGTGCACCGCCCCGCCGCCCGGGGCACCGAGGGCTGAGCTCCCGGCGAACCGCGTTTTCCCCAGCGTTTCCCCATCCCGGTGGGCACGGAACCCCCGGCTTTCCCCAATCGGAGCCCACCCCGGCGAAGAGCGCGCTCCGCGTTCGAATGACAGCGATGTGGTTTTCCCCACGTGGGGACGTCGTGTGGAAGATCATCCCGCCGTGATCATCGGCGCTCGGGTCAGCGCCACTGCGTGGCGCCCACGAACCCGAGCGCGATCAGTCCCAGGCCCACCCACAGCCACAGGTTGGAGGCTTGCCCACCGGTCAGCGGCATGAGGCCGATGTAGTTCAGCACGATCATCAGCACGCCGACCCCCATGACCGTGAGGATCGCGACGCCGTACCAGCGCGGGCTCGACTTGCGCTTCTTGCGTTGGGGCGTGGGGACGTACGGTCGGCGACTCGACTTCTGCTTCTGACGTCCCTTCGATCGAGGCATACCGGGTCAGGTTACCGCGATGCCGGGAGCAGCCTCAGCCGTGACTCGGTCACGGCGTCGACGGCCGCCGGGGTCATGGGCAACGGATGCAGGTCCCCGGTCGCCCAGAGCGGCACGAGGTCGTTCCAGTGGGGCGAGACCGGGTTCCCCGACTGTCCGGTGGTATGGACGCCGAGCCCTCCATCCGGATCTGCGAGGTCCACGATCATCCGCCAGGAGGGGATCACGGCCGCGTGGTAGGGCCCGCCGGGCTCGAAGCCGCCCTGCAGGAGCGTGGTGCCGTCCCCGCCCGCCTCCACCGTTCCCGCCGTGAAGAGCTCGGCCAGCTCCTGGATCATGGCCAAGGGCCCCGCGAACACCGCCCGGTGCAGCGACCCCCAGCGCCAGGACCCCGGATCGGGGCCGAGGGATGTCTCGAGCTCGTCGAGGGCGGCGTCCAGCGCTCGGCGCAGCACCTCGTCGCGGGCCTCCCGGCCGGCCCGGCCGAACCACCGCGGGCCGGGTGTGGACAGCAGGTGGGCCAGCACGGGCGAGGCGAACAGGCTCCCCCCGGCCCGCCGAGCGTAGTAGTGCTCGAACAGGCGCTCCCCGAGCTTGGGCAGCAGGACCTCCCTCGCGATGTGGAGGCTCCAGATCTCGTAGAGGCACGCGGCCCCCGAACCGGCGGCGAGGTCGCCGTCCCAGCCACGCAGGAGCCCGAGGGCTCGGGCCTGCCGATCGGATGCCGGCTCCACCGCCGCGAGCTGGGGGGCGATCTGGCGGGCGGGCAGGGAGATGGTGTCGGACTGCATCGCGGCGAAGGTGGTCGGGGTGTGGCGCTCGATCGCGGTCAGGAGCTCCGCGATGCGCTGGGTGCGGTACGGGGGCAGGAAGTCCCGGCCCAGGTCGTGCGGGTAGGACCCGTCGTAGGGGCGGCTGTTCGCCGTGGCCAGGAACCCATCCTCGGGGTCGGCGGCCCAGGGCAGCTCCGGGAACGGGACGAACCCCGCCCACTCATGCCGGTCGGTCCATCCCGGGACGGGGAGGGTCCCGTCGCTCCCCCGGCGGATCGGATGCAGCCCGGTGCACTGGTAGCCGATCGCGCCGTCGGCGTCGGCGTAGACGAAGTTCTGACCGGGGCAGGCCCAATCCCCGAGTGCCTCCCGGAACTCCTCGAACGACGTGGCCACGGCCATCGCGTGCAGGCTGGACGGCAGCACCGTGTGGTCCAGCCCCACCCATCGCAGGGCGTAGCTGTGCCGCAGCCCGCCCTCCACCACCGTGGGAGAGCCCAGGCCGAGCAGGTAGGCGTCCAGGATCGGGCCGTGGCGCGTCTCACGGACCTCGAGCACCTCCGGCTCCTCGCGGCCCCGCACGTGGATCTCCTCCCGGTGCACCGTGAGCGGCTCCCAGGCGCCCTCGTACAGCGCGGCCGCGCCGTCCTCGCTCAACCGCTCCAGGTAGAGATCCTGCGTGTCCCCGCCGACGTTGGTCATGCCCCACGCGTGCCGGAGCGAGCGCCCGATCACCACCCCCGGGAAGAAGGGGAGGGCGACGCCGCAGACCTCGAACCCGGGCGCCGCCAGGTGTACCTCGATCCACACCGACGGCGCCTGGGCCGGCAGGTGGGGATCGTTGGCCAGGAGCGGCGAGCCGCTCTGGCTCCGGCCCCCCGCGACCACCCAGTTGTTCGACCCCTGCCCCCGGGGCGTGACCGGCGCCGAATCGAGCAACTGAGCCGCGGTGGGCGCCACGGGCATCCTGCCGGCCACGACGGCAGCGGGAGCGGTGCCCGGGAAGAGGTCGCGGAGCGCGTCCCACCCCAGGTCCTCAAGGATCTCGGCCCGCAGCAGCTCCTCGTCCCAGTTCCCGGAGAGTCCCCATGCGAGGTAGACGCTGGCGGCGGCCCACGAGGCCGGGTCCGAAGGCAGCTCGGGCTCGAGACCGAGCACGGCGTACTCGACGGGAGGCGCGGCCATGGCCTCCAGCCAGGCCCGAGCGCCCAGGATGAAGGAGGTGAGCATGCGTGCGGATCGCTCGTCGTACCCGGCGGCGATGCGGGCCCCGGCGCGGTTCCATCCCACGGTGCGGACGAAGCGGTCCATGGGCAGCACCAGGTCGCCGAACATCGTGGCGAGGCGGCCGTTGGACAGGCGGAGCGCGGCATCGATCTGGAACAGACGCTCCGAGGCCTGGACGAAGCCCTGAGCGAAGTACAGGTCGTCCTCGCTCTGGGCGGACAGGTGGGAGACGCCCCACCGGTCGCGCCGGACCTCCACCGGGGCCACGAGCCCGGGGACGGTGAGCTCCCCGTCCATGGGCGGCAGCGCGGCCCGAGCGGCCTCGCCCACCTGCTCGACCCAGTCGCTCACGGCAGAGGCAACCCTACCTGCCGGGGCGGTGCGGCGGCGCACGCCCGCGGCGCCCTCCCACGGCGACCGGTTCGAAGGTCCGTACCGGTCCGGAGCCACCGGACGTTGAGCGGTCCCCGGTCGCTCTGGAATGATTCCTCTACGTGAGCGAGCATCGGCCCTGGTTCGACAGCTACGAGGAGGGCGTCCCCACGACCCTGGAGCCCTACCCCGACGCGTCCATCTTCACGATGCTCGAGTCCTCGGCCCGCCGGTTCCCGGACGCTCCGGCCATCGCGTGGCTGGGCCGCCGGCTCTCCTACGCGCGGCTGCTGCGTGAGGTGGAGCGGTTCTCGGCGGTCCTGGTCTCGCTGGGGGTCCGCAAGGGAGACCGGGTCGCGCTCGTGATGCCCAACTGTCCCCAGTACGTCATCGGCTACTACGCGTGCGGCCGGATCGGGGCGATCGTGGTGGGCAACAACCCTCTGTACACCAAGAAGGAGATGCGCCTCCAACTGAAGGACTCCGGCGCCGGGGTGGTCGTGGTCCTGGACCTGATCTACATCGACTTCGCGGAGGTCTTCGCCGAGCTGGGCATCGAGCAGGTGGTGGTGGCCAGGCTGAACGACTACCTGAGGTTCCCCAAGAAGCAGCTTGCGCCGCTGCTGCGGTTCCGCAAGACGCAGCGGGAGCAGGGCAAGCCCTGGCCGCCCGTGCCCCGGGACGCCCCGGTCCGCTGGTGGCACCGGGAGATGAAGGCGGCCTCGCCGATCCCTCCGGTGGCCACGGTGGACCCGGTCCGTGACGCGGCGGGCTTCATCTACACGGGAGGCACGACCGGCGTGTCGAAGGGGGCCATGCTCTCCCACCGCAACCTCGTGGCCAACGCGTTCCAGGCCGCCGCCTACATCTCGCTGGGTGAGGGCAACGAGAGTCTCCTGTGCGCGCTGCCGTTCTTCCATTCCTTCGGGATGCTGGCGATGAACGTGGGGATCGCGAAGGCCTCCAAGCTCGCGGTGGTCCCGAACGCGCGAGACCTGCACATGGTCCTGGAGATCATGGCCAAGGAGAAGCCCACGTTCTTCCCGGGGGTCCCGCGGATGTTCGCCGCTATCAACGAATCGCCGCTGGCCACCAAGCTCGACCTCCGCTCGGTGCGAGCCTGCGTCTCCGGCGGGGCGCCCCTGCCCCAGGCCGTGGCCAAGCGCTTCGCCGAGATCACCGGCGGAGCCCGTCTGGTGGAGGGGTACGGGCTGACTGAGGCCTCCCCCGTGACCCACGCCAATCCCTTCGACGGGCGGGATCGAGTGGGCTCGATCGGCCTGCCGGTCCCCGATACCGAGTGCAAGATCGTGGACCTGAACGATCCGGAGCGGATCGTGGGTCCCGGGGAGCGGGGAGAGCTGGCGGTCCGGGGCCCCCAGGTGATGCTCGGCTACTGGAACCGTCCCGAGGAGACCGCTCGGGCCATCATCAATGGGTGGCTGCATTCCGGTGACGTGGCGGTCATGGACCCGGACGGGTTCTTCCACATCGTGGACCGGATCAAGGAGCTGATCCTGGTCTCCGGGTTCAACGTGTATCCCACCGAGGTGGAGGAGGTCCTCTACCACCACCCCAAGATCGCCAAGGTCTGCGTGGCGGGGGTGCCCGATGCGAAGACCGGTGAGGCCGTCAAGGCCTACATCGTCCTGAAGCCGGGCGAGACGGCGACCGCCGAGGAGATCGTGGCCTGGTGCCGCGATCCCCAGCAGGGACTGACCGGCTACCGCGTCCCCAAACAGGTCGAGTTCCGCGAGTCGCTGCCCGAGACGCTGATCGGCAAGGTGCTGCGGCGGGTGCTGCAGGAGGAGGAGCGTCAGCGAGCCACGAAGGCCGGATCGCCGGCGTGAGCCCGATCCGAGCGGTGGTGTTCGACCTGTTCGGCACGCTGGTGCCGGAGTTCCCGGCGGCGCTGTGGAAGGACCACTTCCGCCGGATGGCGGCGGTCCTGCAAGTCGACGCCGGTCGCTTCGAGGATGCCTGGCGTGCGACGGCGGTGGAGCGGCAGACGGGGCGGTTGGGCGATATCGAGGACAACATCCGCGTACTGTGCGAGCTGATCGGCCACGAGCCGAGCCCCGAGCGGGTGGCCGCGGCGGTGGCCGTGCGGCTGGACGTGTACGCGGCCACCTTCCACCCGCTGCCGGGGGCCGAGGACACGCTGCGGTGGCTCCGCGAACGGGGTCATCCGATCGGGCTGATCAGCATGTGCGCGCCGGATACGCCGGCGCTGTGGCGTGAGCTGCCGCTCGCGCCGTACGTGGACGAGGCCCTGTTCTCGTGCCAGGTGGGCCTGCGCAAGCCCGAGGCGGAGATCTACCGCCTGGCCTGCCGGCGCCTCGGGGTCGCTCCCTCCGAGAGCCTGTTCGTGGGGGACGGGAGCTACGGCGAGCTCTCGGGGGCCGCCGCGGTGGGCATGCGGGCGGTGTTGATCCGTGATCCCGCCGAGGTGGAGGGGGACATCCACCGCCCCGAGGTGGAGGTGTGGCCGGGGCCCTCGATCGGAGCGCTGCCCGAGGTCCGAGCGCTGCTCGCCGACCCGGTCGATCAGCCCACGTCGTCAGCCGGCTGAACGGGCGGGTGGATCGGGCTCGCCTCGAGCGTCTTCACGATCGCTCGCTCCTCGTCGGTGAGGGTCCGGAGCGGGCGACGGACGGCGGGACCCACCGGCACCCCGCGCAGCCCCAGGACGTGCTTCAGGGCGGCCTGGAAGGGGATCCCGGCCAGCCGCTCGCGGAGCTCGACCACTCGGGCGTGGGCCAGGGGATCCCAGTCGTGCACCAGGGCGGCCACGGTCTCGGGCCAGGCGGTGGCCAGGCCGGAGACCGTCCCCACCGCGCCCCGCTCCATGCCCTGCAGCGCGAGCGGCTCTGAACCGATGAACACGTCCAGTCCGTCCAGCAGGTAGGGTTCCACCTTCTCGAACGGTGTGTCCGAGACCTTGAGGCCGGCCAGGTTCGGGGCGGCCTCACGGAGCCGGTGGATCACCGCGAGGGGGACCGCGTAGCCGCTTCGTCCGACGAACTCGTAGACGTAGAAGGGGAGGGGTTCGCAGGCGGCGGCGGCGGCCCGGAGGTGCTGGAAGAGCTCCTCCTGATCCAGCGGGAAGTACGGCGGAGCGATCACGGCCACCGCGTCCGCTCCCCCCTCGGCCGCGTGGGCGGCCAGGGCGGCCGTGTCGGCGGTGGTCTGCGCTCCGCAGTGCACGGCCACCGCGAAGTCCGGATGCGGCCGGTCCTGGAGGAACAGCTCGGCCACGCGCATCCGCTCGGGGGGCGACAGAACGATCCCCTCCCCCGTGGTGCCGA
The DNA here is from genome assembly GCA_035643355.1 of Actinomycetota bacterium. Lineage (GTDB taxonomy): Bacteria > Actinomycetota > UBA4738 > UBA4738 > HRBIN12 > DASQQQ01. Next base: position 13,518 of record DASQQQ010000039.1, read on the forward strand.
GCGCCAGGATGCCGTCCAGGCCGCCGTCGGCCAGGAACCGCTGCAACGGCTGGAACGCATCCTCGTCCAGGCGCTCTCCTCCATCCCGCAGAGGCGTCACGGCCGCGGCGATCGCTCCGGTCAGTCGCACGGGCTGGACTCTACCGGAGCTCGTCAGGGCCCGACCCGCAGCGGCGAGCCGCGGGATGCCTCCCATCACCCGGGCGATCCGGTCGACGTATCCTGGTTCCGATCCCGGCCTGGTGCGATATGGCCCTGTGGCCGAGCGGCCGGGTCCCCTGGCCCCCGGAGCGGCATCCCGCTCCGGACCGCGCGATCGAGCCAGCTGCCGGCGATCAGCGAGGTCACGACCGCCAGCATGACCAGGGAGGCGAAGAAGGAAGGACTGATGATCCCCGCATCGAACGCGACGGAAGCCAGGACGATCCCAGGACCGCCGCGCGCGTTCATCGCCACGGCGAGGTTGGCCGCCCCGCGGCTCGTCTCACCGGTCAGTCGAGCGCTGACGTACACGCTGACCGCCTTCACGGCGGTCGCGAACAGCAGGAAGCCGGCGAAGAACAGCGGATCGAAGGTCCGAGCCAGGTCCAGCTGAAGACCGACAACCGCGAAGTAGATGGGGATGAAGAACGCGAACGAGAAGCGTTTGATGGTCGTGCGCTCGCCGATGACCTCCTCGTCGGTGGATGCCCCGGCCACGAGGCCCGCAACGAGCGCACCGAACAGAGGTACCACCCCGATGAAGGCGCACAGCCCCGAGAGCATCAACATGAACGCCAGCTGGTAGGCCATCGGGTTGCTGGCGTTCACGAGGTTGAGCCGCAGCTTCCTGGTCCATCCGAACACGCTGGGTCCGATCGCGAGCGCTGCGCTCATGAACCCGATCTCGGCGATGACGTGGTAGACGACGTTGGCGCGCGAGATCGGGTCGATGCCGAGGAGGGAGGGAAGGCCGAACGGTCCCCCCTGCGTCGCGCTCGCCATGGCCAGTGCGACGGCGAGCGCCACGTACAGCACGACGTCCTCCACCACGGCGGCGCCGAGGACGATCCTGGAGAAGGAGGTGCCGATGATCCCCAGATCGAAGAGGATCTTGGAGATCACCGGGATGCTGGTCACCGCGATGGCGATCCCGAACACGAGGACGAAGGCGCCGTGCACGCCGGCCGGACCCTCCAGCGGGCTGGTGTCGATCACCGAGACGGCCACCAGACCCAGCAGGAAGGGGACGGCGATCCCGCCGACCGTGACCGCCGCGACGGTCCTGCGCTCCTCCCGATGGAAGAGCGAACGCATCTCGGCGCCGGAGCAGTACATCAGCAGGAGGAGCCCCAGCTGATAGACGGCGCCGATGATGGCGGCGACCGGGCCCGACGCCGGGAAGACCCACGACAGCTGCGCCGGGAACAGCGATCCCAGGAAGGTGGGTCCCAGGACGAGACCTCCAAGGATCTCACCGACCACCCGCGGCTGGCGGAACCGGGCGAAGACCTGTCCCACGGCGTGCGCCGACACCAGCAGCATCGCCAGGGCCACGAGCATGCGTGCGATATCTGCGGACGAAAGCGCCATCCACCCTCCCTCTGTGGGTCCGGCACACGCTACGAACGCGGCCGGTTGGTGCCCACCGCCGTACGCCGTAGGTCACGTGCGCCGCGTGTCGTATGGGGACGGGCCGGTGGACCGGCAGCGACCGTCCGCACCTCAGGGGACGATCTTGGAGATCGGCAGCTCCAGGATGTCGGTGCCACCGCTCGCCTTGAGCAAAGGGATCAGGGTGTTCACGCTGCCCTTGTCCACGACCGTCTCGATCGCGTACCCGCCATCGGAGAGCTGGGAGATCGTCGGCGACTTCATCGAGGGCACCACGTCCAACACCGCGCTGAGCTGGTCGGCGGGCACGTTCAGCTTGATCAGCACCCGGCCCTCGGCGCGGAGGGCCCCGAGCAACAGCGTGGTCACGTCCCGCATCGCCCCGCGCTTGGCGGGATCGGCGGACGAGCCCCGGTTCGCGATCAGCAGGACCTCGGACTCGAGCAGCGTGCCGATGATCTTCATTCCGTGCGCCCGCAACGTGGAGCCGGTCTCGGTGACATCGACGATCGCGTCGACGATCTGCGGCACCTTCGCCTCGGTCGCCCCGTACGACCAGACCACGTGCACCGGGATCCCCAGATCGTCGAAGTACCGCCGCGTGAGGTTCACGTACTCGGTGGAGATCCTGGAGTCCGAAGGGAGCTCCCTCGCCCTGGTCGCCGGGTGCTCGTTCGGGACCGCGAGGACGATCCGGACCCCGTGCCCGGTGCCGCTCTTCGCGTACTCCAGCGAGGCGATCTCCTCCACGTCCGCCCCGGTCTCCACGATCCAGTCCCGCCCGGTGATCCCGAGGTCGAACAGGCCGTCGGCCACGTAGGTGGGGATCTCCTGGGGGCGGAGGAGGGAGACGGCCTCGATCCGCTCGTCCTCGATCCGGCCGTGGTAATCGCGGGGCGAGCTCCGACGCACCCGGAGGTCCGCGTCCTGGAACAGTTGGAGCGTCTGCTCCTCGAGCGACCCCTTGGGCAGGACGAGCCGCAGCATCACACCCTCCGGAAGAAGCACGAGCGTTCGCCCGTGTGGCAGGCGGCGCCCACCTGATGGACCAGGACCAGGAGCACGTCGGCATCGCAGTCGGCGCGGATGTCCCGCACGTGCTGGACGTGACCGGAGGTGTCGCCCTTGCGCCAGAGCTCGCCACGGGAACGGCTCCAGAACACCGTGCGCCCCTCGGCCCGCGTGAGTTCCAGGGACTCCCGGCTCATCCACGCCATCATCAGGACATCGCCCGACTCGGCGTCCTGGACGATGGCCGGGATCAGTCCCCGATCGTCGAACCGGAGCTCGTCGAGGGGCGTGCGGTCCAGGAGCCCCATCAGCACCTCACCGGGATCCCTCGCGCCCGGAGGAAGGCCTTCACCTGGCCGATCGACAGCTCCTCGAAGTGGAATCGGCTGGCGGCCAGCACGGCGTCGGCGCCACCCTCGGTGAGGGCCTGCGCGAAGTGCTCGGGGCGGCCGGCCCCGCCGCTCGCCACGACCGGAACGCTCACGGCATCCGTGATCGCCCGCAGCAGCTCCAGGTCGTAGCCCTGCCCGGTGCCGTCCCGGTCCATCGACGTCACGAGCACCTCACCGGCGCCGTGGCGCGCCGTGGCCTCGGCCGCCCAGGCCACGGCGTCCAGGCCCGTCCCGATCCGCCCGGCTTCGATCACCACCTCCCAGCCCCCGTTCCGGCGCCGGGCGTCGATCGCGGCCACCAGGCACTGGGTGCCGAACCGCTCGGCGCACCGGGCCAGCAGTGATGGGTCGCGCACGGCGGCTGTGTTCAAGGAGACCTTGTCGGCGCCCGCGCGGAGCAGGGCCCGGACGTCCTGCTCGGTGCGGACCCCCCCGCCCACCGTGAGCGGGATGAACGCCTGCTCGGCGGTCCGCGAGACCACGCCGAGCGTTGCCTCCCGGCCCTGCACCGTGGCGGTGATGTCCAGGAAGACCAGCTCGTCCGCGCCCTCGGCGTCGTAGCGGGCCGCGAGCTCCACGGGGTCGCCCGCGTCGCGCAGGTCGCGGAACCTGGTCCCCTTGACCACCCGACCGGAGTCGACGTCCAGACAGGGGACGACGCGCTTGGCGAGCGTCATCCCCGGACCACCTCGGACAGGTGCATCGTGCCCGAGTACAGGGCCTTGCCCACCACGGCGGCCTCCACGCCGAGCTCGCGCAGGCGCCAGACGTCGTCGGCCTTGCGCACGCCTCCGCTGGCGATGATGGGGACCTCCGTGCTCCCCACCAGGTGCTCGTACAGGGCGAAGTCCGGGCCGTCCATGGTGCCGTCCTGCTGGACGGACGTGGCCAGGAAGCGCGGGGTGCCGGCGGCCGCCAGGTCCCTCAGCGTCTCCTCGACCGGCGGACCCGCCTCCCGCCAGCCCCTGACCATGACCCGA
>DASQQQ010000040.1:0-11546 GCA_035643355.1 Actinomycetota bacterium
ATCTGTTCCAGGTCCGGATGGGGGTACTCCACCTGCTTGCGGCCGTGCTTGCGGGCCGCATACTCCGTGTGCATCCCCTGACTGAGCGGCCCCGGCCGGTACAGAGCGTTCAGGGCCATGATGTCCTCGAAGCGGTCCGGAGCCAGGTCGCGGATCAGTGAGCGCATCCCGCCACCCTCGAGCTGGAACACGCCCGTGGTATCAGCGGCCCGGAGCATCTGGTACGCGGCCTCGTCCTCGAGCGGGACGTGGTCGATGTCCAGCTCGATGCCTCGGCGCCGCAACAGAGCGAGCGTCTCCTCGATCACCGAGAGGTTCCGCAAGCCGAGGAAGTCCATCTTGAGCAGCCCGAGCTTCTCCACGCCCTCCATGTCGAACTGCGTCACGATGCGCCGGGAGTCGTCGCGGGAGTCCTTGGCCAGCTTCAGGGGCAGGTAGTTGACCAGGGGCGCGTCGCCGATCACCACGCCGGCCGCGTGCACCGAGTCCTCCCGCCGAAGCCCCTCCAGGGCCTGGGCCGTGTCGATGATCTCCCGGGCCTCGGGCTCCTGGTCGTAGGCGGCCCGGAGCTCGGGCGATAGGTCCAGGGCTCGCTCGATCGGGTACTCCCGGCCGAGGACCGCGGCCGGGTACATCTTGCAGTATCGGTCGCCCGTGGAAGCCGGGAAGCCCAGCACGCGCGCGGCGTCGCGGATGCCTTGCTTGCCCTTGATGGTCTGGAAGGTGATGATCTGGGCCACGTGGTCCGAGCCGTACTTCTGGGCCACGTACCGGATCACCTCATCGCGGCGCCGATCGTCGAAGTCCATGTCGATGTCGGGCATCTGCTTGCGCTCGGGGTTCAGGAAGCGCTCGAAGATCAGCCCGTAGCGCAGCGGGTCCAGGTCCGTGATCCGGAGGGAGTACGAGACCACCGACCCGGCCGCCGATCCCCGACCCGGCCCCACCCGGATGCCGTTGTCTCGAGCGAACCGGATCAGGTCCCACACGATCAGGAAGTAACCGGCGAACCCCATCGCGGTGATGATCCGCAGCTCATGATCGATCCGCTCGAGGATCTCCGACGTGAGCTCCCCGTAGCGCTCCCGGGCCCCCTCGAGCACCAGGCGCCGCAGGTACTCCTCCAGCCGCATGCTTTCCGGAACGTCGAAGCGGGGCAGGTGGAACCGCTGGTCCGCCGGCGCTCGGTCCCCGTACACGAGCTCGAGCTCGCAGCGTTCCGCGATCTCGAGGGTCGCGTCGCACGCCTGGGGCATCTCCCGGAACACCTCCCGCATCTCCTGCGGCGACTTCAGGTAGAACTCGTCGGTGTCGAACTTCAGCCGGTTCGTGTCCGTCTGGACCTTCTGCTGCTGGATGCACAGCAGCACGTCGTGCGGCTTGGCGTCGCGTCGGAACGTGTAGTGCAGATCGTTGGTGGCCACCATCGGGAGCCGGGAGCGGTGCGCCAGGTCGATGAGCCCCGGCAGGATCGTCCGCTGATCCGGGAGCCCGTGATCCTGCAGCTCCACGTAGAAGTTGCCCGGCCCGAAGATGTCGCCGTAGGTGCTGGCCACCTCCACGGCGCGGTCCTGCTGGCCGGTCAAGAGCAGCTGGGAGATCTCGGAGGCCAGGCACCCCGACATCCCGATCAGCCCCTCGGCGTGCTCGGCGAGGAGCTGCTTGTCGATCCGGGGCCGATGGTAGAAGCCCTCCAGGTGAGCGTCGGTGACCAGCTGGAGCAGGTTCCGGTACCCGCGCTCGCTCGCGGCCACGATCGTGAGGTGACGGTACTTCTCCTCGCTCTCCCCGGGCGACCGCTCGAACCGCGAACCGGGCGCCACGTAGGCCTCCACACCGATGATGGGCTTGATCCCGGCGGCTAGACCGGCCTCGTAGAAGCCGAGGGCACCGAACATGGCGCCGTGATCGGTGATGGCCAGGGCCGGCATGCCCATCTCCCCCGCCGCCTGGAACAGGGCCGGAATCCTGGACGCGCCGTCCAGCAGCGAGTATTCAGTGTGCGTGTGCAGATGGACGAAGCTGCGGCCCGACATCACTCTCGAAGCGTCTCGACGATCGTGCTGCCTCGGCGTGTGCAGAACCTGTGCACAGCCTGTGGAAGCTTACATGCTTGTGATTCCTGCCGGCTCAACTCTATACTCGCGGGGTTCCGTGTCAAACGTCGAGGTGAGCGCGACCGGTGAGACTCTCGTATAGCAGCATCAACACGTACGAGACCTGCCCCGCGAAGTTCCGCTTCCAGTACGAGGAGCATCTGCCCTCCGGCCGGTCCCCCGCGCTGTCCTTCGGCGACTCCCTCCACCGGGCGCTCCACCGGTTCCACGACCGGCCGGTGCCCGTGGCGCCGCCCCTGGAGGAGTTGCACGAGATCCTCGACGCCGTCTGGGTGAGCGAGGGCTTCCGGGACGCCTCCGAGGAGCAGATGTACCGGGATCACGGGCGACAGGTGATGACCCAGTATCACCACGAGAACGCGCCCCACTACCGGATCCCCGCCGCCATGGAGTTCCGGTTCCTGATCGAGGTGGAGGGGGTGCAGCTGTCCGGCGTGATCGACCGCATGGACCGGATCCCCGGCGGTGGGTACGAGATCATCGACTACAAGACCAACCGCCGGCTCCCCCCCCAGGCGGCGATCGACCGCGATCTCCAGCTGTCGATCTACCACCTGGCTGCCAAGCAGGTCTGGGGCATCGAGCCGGAGCGGCTGACCCTCTATTACCTGTTGCCCGGCCAGCGCATGTCCACCACCCGTTCGGCGCGCGACGTGGACCAGCTCCGGCGACGACTCGCGACCGTGGCCGAGCGGATCGAGGCGGGCCGGTTCGAGCCCCGCCAGAACCCCCTGTGCGACTGGTGCGACTTCCAGCGCCTGTGCCCCCTGTTCCGCCACAAGTACGAACGGGAGGAGGGCGATCCGGCGCCTCGCATGACCCAGATCGTGGACGAGTGGATCGCCCTGAAGCGTCAGGGCCGCGAGATCTACCGGCGCCTGGACGAGCTGGCCGGCGACATCCACGCCTTCTGCGACGAGCACGGGTACCGGCGGCTGTTCGGCTCCGACGGTGCGGCCGTGGACCGCCGCCCCCAGCACGTCAGCGAGCCCGACGAGGGACGTCTACGGCGGATCCTGGAACCGCTCGGGCTGTGGGAGCGGGTCCGCTCGGTGGATCCTCAGAAGCTGAGCGATCTGATCGAGTCCCGCACGCTTCCCCCGGATGTGGAGGACGCCGTGCTGGCCTCGCGCCACGAGGTCCGCACGCAGCACGCCCTCTACCTCAAGAACGGCGCCGCGGCGCGCCGGTAGGCACCCGGCGGGTCAGCCCTCTCCCCTGACCCGCCGGAGGGCCCGCTCCAGATCCTCCGGGAGCGGATCCTGGGTCCGGATCCGGCGTCCGCTGAGGGGATGCTCGAAGGCCAGCCGGTGGGAGTGGAGGAAGGGACGGCTCAGGCCCAGCCGCTCCGCGTCCTGGCCCCCGCCCCCGTACCGTCGATCGCCCAGGATCGGATGACCCACCGAGGAAAGATGGACCCGGATCTGGTGGGTCCGTCCGGTGCGTGGCGTCGCCTCCAACAAGGTGACCCGGGGGAAACGCTCGAGGACGTCGAAGCGCGTCTCGGCCGGACGCGCCCCCGTTGCCTGCACGCGGATCCGAGCTCCCCGACGCCCGAGCGGCGCCTCCACGGCGAACCGCTCGTGCTCCACCACGCCGCGGACCAGCGCGAGGTACCGGCGCCCGACCTCGTGGCGGCGGAACATCGCGACCAACAGGGGGGCGGCGGCCTCGCTGCAGGCCACCACCATCAGGCCAGAGGTCCCCGCATCCAGGCGGTGGACGATGCCCGGCCGGAGGGGATCGCCGGTGTCGGCCAGCGGCACGCCCATCCCCAGGAGGCGGTTCACGAGGGTGCCGCTCCGGCGGTTCGCCGTGGGGTGGGTCGGTAGCCCCGGTGGCTTGCTGACCACCACCAGGTCCGGGTCCCGGTACGCGAGCTCTACCGCCGGGCCTTCGGCGGGCAACTCCACCATGCCCGCCAGGTCGAGCTCCAGCACCTCGCCTCCCAGCAGGGAGAAGGACTTGGGACGGGATCGTCCGTCCACGCGCACCCGACCCGCGGCGATCGCGCGTTGGACCTCGGCCCGAGGCAGGCCGGACAGCTCGGCCGCCACCATGTCGAGGCGCCCGCGCAGGGCCACGTACCGGGCCCCCACGGCCTCAGCGCTCCTCGCGCTCGTCCCTCAGGCCCACGAGCAGCAGGAACAGCGCCCCCACCACGATGGAGGCGTCCGCCACGTTGAACACCGGCCAGACATGGAAGTCGATGAAGTCGATCACCCGACCGGCGAGGAACCCGTGCCCGTGCACCAGCCGATCGGTGAGGTTGCCGAGCGCGCCGCCGAGGATCGACCCAAGACCGAGGGCGGTGGCCAGCCTCGACAACCGGGCCGACGCGACGATGATGGCGATGGCCACGAGGAAGGTGGCGGTGGCGAAGATCCAGGGGGCGCTCTGCCCCAGCCCGAACGCCCCGCCCGAGTTCGTGGTGTAGGTGAGCCGGAGCACGTCGGGGATCAACGTGATCGGCGGGCGGCCATGCAGCGCGTGCTCCGCCCAGAGCTTGGTCCCCCGGTCCAAGGCGTACACCAGGGCCGCTCCCAGATAGAGCCACATGGCCAGCCGACGCCCGGGGGCCGTGGGCGCCCCCTTACCTGGGGCGGCTCTGGGACTGCGCGTCCTTGATGCAGAGGTCGACGTAGGGCAGCGCCTTCAGCCGGGCCTTCTCGATGGGCTTCCCGCATCGCGAGCACAGCCCGTAGGTCCCCTCGTCCATCCGTCCCAGGGCCCGGTCGATCTTGGCCAGGAGGTCCCGGACGTTGTTCTCGATGGACAGGTCTCGCTCCCGCTCGAAGGTGAACGTCCCGGCGTCGGCGTTCTCGTCGTCGAGCGAGACCTCACCAGAGATGTCCGATTGGGAGTTGGCGAAGGTCGCTTCCTCGATCCCCTGCAGCTGTGCGGACAGCTGCTCCTTCTCCTCCACGAGACGCTCGCGGAGGTCGGCCAGCTCCTTCTTGGTGTACGGGGACTTCACGGCCATGGTCGAAGGACGGTAGCACCCTGCGATACGGGGCGACAAGCAACGCCCCTCAAGTTGCCGACAGGCGCACATCCAGCTCCTCCTGGGTGAGTCCCGACACCGCGTACACCTTGGTCCTCGAGCGCGTTCCGGAGCGCAAGCGGATGCGCGAGGGAGCAATACCGATGGCCGAAGCGAGGGCTCGCAAGGCCTCGGCGGTGGCCCGACCGGCCTCGGGCGCCGATCGCACCCGCACCACGACGCCGCGCGAAGGCTCGACCTCCACCGCCGTCCTGCCCGACCTGGGCACCACCCGCACCGTGACCACCGCCATGACGCCGTGTAGCATGCTCCCACAGGCGATGACGGGAACGAGTAGGAGACCTCGCCTCCCGCAGCGAGCCGGGGACGGTGCGAGCCCGGCGGGACGGCACCTCCGAACATCCTCCTCGAGCCGCCGCCCGAACGGGGCGCCATCCGGGTGCCCCCAGTAGGCGCGGCCGGGTCCGCCCGTGACAGCGGCAGGCTGTGTCGGCAGCCGTGAGCGGCCGGGTCCGTGAGGGTCCGGCAAGCGGGGTGGTACCGCGGGGTTCACGCCTCGTCCCTGCCAAGGGGACGAGGCGTTCGCGTTCGTGGGAGGAGGAACGGCGATGCGACGGTTCGAACCGGTGGACGCGAGGGCGGGCTTCCCCGAGCTCGAACGGGACATCCTGGCGTTCTGGCGCGAGGCCGACGTCTTCCACCGAAGCATGCAGCAGCGGGCCGGCGCGCCCGAGTGGGTCTTCTACGAGGGACCGCCCACCGCCAACGGCAAGCCCGGGCTGCACCACACGGAGTCCCGCACGTTCAAGGACGTGTACCCGAGGTTCAAGACGATGACCGGCCACTCCGTGCCCCGCAAGGGCGGGTGGGACTGCCACGGCCTTCCGGTGGAGCTCGAGGTGGAGAAGGAGATCGGGACCAAGACCAAGCGCGACATCGAGGCCTTCGGGATCGGCGAGTTCAACCGCCTGTGCCGGGCATCGGTGACTCGCTACGTCGACGAGTGGGAGCGGCTCACGGAGCGGCTCGGCTTCTGGATCGACACCGCCGACGCCTACTGGACCATGAACACCGAGTACGTCGAGAGCGTCTGGTGGTCCCTGAAGGAACTGCACCGCAAGGGGCTGCTGTTCGAGGCCGACAAGGTGACCACCTACTGCCCCCGCTGCGGCACCACGCTGTCCGACCACGAGACGGCCCTCGGCTACACGCAGGTCACCGACCCCAGCGTGTTCATCCGGTTCCAGATCGTGGACTCGCCGGTGCCCGAGCTGATCGGCGCCTCCCTCCTGGGTTGGACCACCACGCCGTGGACCCTGATCTCCAACACCGGGCTCGGGGTGGCGGCCGATGCTCGCTACGTGGTGGTGGAGCACGAGGGTGCCCACCTGGTCCTGGCCGAGGCGCTCCGGGAGCGGGTGCTCCCCGACGCGCCGGTCGTCGGCCCGGCGGTCACCGGCGCGGCGCTGGTGGGGACCCGTTACCGGCCGCTGTACCCGAACGTGGAGGGGGCGCACCGCGTGGCCGACGCCGAGTTCGTCTCCCTGGAGGACGGCACCGGCGTGGTCCACATGGCACCGGCCTTCGGGGCCGGAGACATGGAGATCGGCCGGCGCGAGGGCTGGCCGGTGTTCAAGCCGATCGACGGCGAAGGCAGGTTCACGGACGAGGCACCGGCGTTCGTCCGAGGGCTGTTCTTCAAGGAGGCCGACGCCCCCATCACCGAGGAGCTCCGCGCCCGCGGTCTCCTGGTCCGGGCCGAGACGATCGACCACTCCTACCCCCTCTGCTGGCGGTGCGGCACGCCCCTCCTGTATTACGCCAGGAACTCCTGGTACATCCGCACCACGGCGGTCAAGGAGCGTCTCTTGCAGGTCAACGAGGAGGTGTCCTGGTACCCGGCGCACATCAAGCACGGCCGGTACGGCGACTGGCTCGAGAACAACGTGGACTGGGCCCTCTCCCGGGAGCGGTACTGGGGGACCCCCTTGCCCATCTGGCGGTGCCCGGCCGGACACGACACCGCGATCGGCTCCCTCACCGAGCTGTCCGAGCGCGCCGGGCGCGACCTCACGGCGATCGATCCGCACCGCCCCGCGATCGACGAGGTGACCTTCCCCTGCCCGGGGTGCGGAGGAACGGCCACGCGCGTGCCCGAGGTCATCGACACCTGGTACGACTCGGGCGCCATGCCCTTCGCGCAGTGGGGGTACCACCCGGAGCTCGGCCGGGGGAAGGAGATGTTCGACCAGCGCTTCCCGGCGGACTTCATCTCCGAAGCCATCGACCAGACCCGCGGCTGGTTCTACACGCTGATGGCCGAGGGCGTCCTGCACTTCGACTCGATCTGCTACCGCAACGTGGTGTGCCTGGGCCTGATCGTGGACAAGGACGGCCGGAAGATGTCCAAGTCCGTGGGTAACGTGATCGACCCCTGGGACGTGTTGGACCGGCAGGGTGCCGATGCCCTCCGCTGGTACCTCATCACCAGCGGGTCCCCCTGGGCCGCCCGGCGGGTGGGGATGGAGATCCTCGACGAGGTGGTCCGGCGGTTCCTGCTCACCTGGTGGAACGTGTACGCCTTCTTCGTCCTGTACGCGAACGCGAGCGGGTTCGACCCCGCCGAGCACGAGGTGCCGCCGTCGGAGCGGCCGCTGCTGGATCGCTGGATCCTGTCCCGACTGAGCCAGACGGTGGCCGAAGCCCGTGAGGGACTCGAGGCGTACGACGCGACGGGCGCCGGACGGCGCATCGCGGCCTTCGTGGAGGACCTGTCGAACTGGTACGTGCGACTGTCCCGTCCCCGGTTCTGGGATCCCCAGGGCCGCATGAGCGTCGACACGGTCGCCGGGTTCCTGACGCTGCACGAGTGCCTGGTGACCCTCTCCCGGCTGCTGGCTCCGTTCACGCCGTTCCTGGCCGAGGCCCTCTGGCGGAACCTGGCGGCCGGCCGGGGTGACGCGCCGGACTCGGTCCATCTGTCCGACTACCCGCGCCCCTCGGGGGGCATGGTGGACCCGTTGCTCGATCGGGCCATGGCCGACGCCCGAGAGGTCGTCGAGCTCGGACGCCGGATCAGGACCGAGGCGAAGGTCCGTGTGCGCCAGCCCCTGGCCGAGGCCGTGATCCAGGTTCCGGGCGATCAGGGACCGCTGCGCCCGCTGCTGCCCCTGATCGCGGACGAGCTGAACGTGCGCTCCGTGACCTTCGCCGGCTCCGCCGATCGGTTCGGATCCTGGCGGGCCAAACCGGACTTCCGCGCCCTCGGCCCACGGCTCGGCCCGCAGGTCAAGGAGGTGGCCTCGGCCCTGTCCGAGGACGACGGCGCCCTGGCCGCCCGGCTGGCCGGCGGGGAGTCGGTCACGGTGAGGACATCGACCGGCGAGGTCGCCCTCCACCCCTCGGACGTGGAGCTGGCACAGAAGACGGTGTCCGGTTGGGGACTCGCCTCCGACGGCTCGATCACGGTTGCCCTGGAGCTGGAGCTCACCGAGGAGCTCCGCCGCGAGGGCCTCGCCCGCGAGCTGATCCGAGCGATCCAGGACGCGCGGAAGGCCGCAGGACTGGACGTGACCGATCGCATCGTGCTCGGCGTGGCGGCGGATGGGGCCGTAGGGGAGGCGCTCCGGATGCACCGGGACGTGATCATGTCCGAGACCCTGGCCACCGTCTTGGAGGAAGGCTCGCCCTCCCACGCCGAGCACGTGCAGGAGGTCTCGGTGGAGGGCTCGGCCGTGACGATCGGGCTGCGCCGAGACTGACCGTTCGGCCGGTCCCCGGCGGAGCTTAGGGGTGGAGGCCTCAGTCCTCTCCCCAGAACAGGTCGCGCAGGGATCGACCGCCCTCGGCCTCGCTCGGCGGTTCCGTGCCCGGCTCGTCCGATCCCTCGGCGGCGGCACCCACCGCCGCGTCCGGCTCCGCCTCGGGCACGGAGACGGGCTGGTCCGGCCCGGTTCCCTCCCGCGTGGTGGACTGCTCCTGGGAACCGGCGTCGGGCCCCTCGGCTCCGTGCCCGTCGCGCGCAGCCTGGACCATCTGGCGGACGGCCTCCGCGTGCTGCTGGACCAGCTGGCCGAGCTCCTGAAGGAACCCGCGCTCGCGCGCCAGGAACGGCGCCATCACCGCCCGGGCGTCGGCGCCCGCACCGCCCCCCGCGGCGGCTGCGGCGATCCGGGCGGCCTCGGACCGGGCCTCCGCTACGATCCGTTCGGCCTCCCGTCGCGCTCCGGCCAAGATGCCCTCGGCATCCGCCCTGGCCTGACCCGCGGCCGCATCGTTCCCCAGGCCCGCATCGGCCCCTCGAGCCGCCTCCAGCTCGCCTCGGAGCCGGCGGGCCTCCTCTTGGTACGCACCGACCTCTTCCGTGACATGGTCCAGGAAGGCATCGACGTCCCGCTCGTTGTAGCCGCGGAAGGCGAGGCGGAACTCCTTCTGCTGGACGTCCTCGGGCGACAGCCGCGGCGACAGCGGATCGCCCCCGAACCCGGTGTGTTGCGAGGCCTCCTGCTTCTTCTTCCTCATGATCCCCCCAAGGCACTAGCAGCCCAGCGCCACCCGCAGGACCCAGAGGATAACGAAGGCGAGGAGGACCGAGAGGTCGAGCCCCATCCCCCCCATCCGCACCGGCGGGATCAGCGATCGGAGGGGTCGCAGCACCGGATAGGTCACGGCGTCCAACGCATCCATCACGACCCGACCGGGTCCGGAGTAGGGCCTGCGGACCCCCAGCACGAACGCCCACGACAACAGGACCTGCGCCAGCAGGATGAACCAGTAGACGGTGAGCAGGACGCAGACCGCGCTGAGCACGATGTTCCCGGCGGCGGTCATCGGGTCGGGACCGGCCCCTCAGAACTGGTTGTAGAAGTCGCCGCCGGCGATACGCTCCCGGTCCTCAGCCGACACCTCCATGTTGGCGGGGGTGAGCAGGTACACGCGGTTGGCGACCATCTCGATCTTCCCGTCCAGCCCGTAGACCAGACCGGATGCGAAGTCCACCAGACGCCGCGCGATGGTGTCGTCGGTGCTCTGCAGGTTCATGATCACGGGGATCCCGCCCTTGAACCGGTCGGCCACCTCGCGGGCCTCGTTGAACCGGCGAGGCTCGGACTTGTGGATCGACGACGCCATCGCCGCCCTGGTGGCGGGGATGGTGCGCACGATGCCCTGATCCTCCGGCTCCACGAGGACCTCCCGGACGGCCCGCGGGCGCTGCAGGCGGCGGACGGGCGCCGACTCGGGCGCGGCGACCTCGTCCAGGTCCTCGAACTCATCGTCCTCGACCAGTCCGAGGTACGTCAGGGTCTTCTTCCACACGCCTGGCATGAGCTCCTCCTACGTCGTCGGTGGCCGCTCGCCGAACAGGGCCGTTCCGATCCGGACCATGGTAGCGCCTTCCTCGATCGCGACCGGGAAATCCATCGACATTCCCATCGAGAGCTCGGTGAGGCTCGGGTGGTCCCGAGCCAGCCGATCGCGTAGCTCGCGCAGTCGGCGGAAGAACGGTCGAGCCTCCTCGGGTTCCGAGAAGAAGGGCGGCATCGTCATCAGTCCCACCAGCTGGAGCCCTTCGACCGACGCCACCTCGTCGACGAAGGCCGACGCCCGCTCCGGTGCCACACCGGTGCGAGCACCGGTGAAGTCGACCTCGATCAGCGCCACCAGACGGCGGCCTCCACGGACCGCTCGGCGGCCGAGGCGCCGCACGGCGCTCCCGGGGGCCAGGGTCTGGACCACGTCGGCTAGGTCGGCCACGTGGTGCACCGTGTGGCTCTGCAGGGTGCCGATGAAGTGCCACGTGGCATCGGGCACCGCTCCCCGCTTGTCCCTGAGCTCCCCCACGTAGTTCTCCCCGAACTCTCGGACGCCGCTCTCGAAGGCCCAGCCGATCGCCTCGGGGCCTACGGTCTTGCTCGCCCCCACCAAACGCACCTCGGAGCGCTCGCGACCGGCCCGTCGGCAGGCCTCGGCGATCCGTTCGATGATCCGGGCGACGTTGTCCCCGATCGCGTCGCGCGAGCGTAGCACCATGAGGCGTCAGAACTTAACAGGAGTGAACCTCGTTCACGAGCCTTACCAGGGCTGGGCCGGCGAGGATCACTTCAACCGCATCCCCAGGGCCATGTGCCGACCGGTCACCCCATCCCGACGGTAGGAGAAGAACCGGCGGCGGCCGCAGGCGGTGCACTCCCCCGTGTCCCAGATCCGTCGGATCCCTTGTTCGCGCAGGACCGCCCGGGTGGTTCCCACGAGGTCCAGGAACACCCGGTCGCCCCGACGACGGGTCATCGCCCCGGCCCCCGAGCCCGCCGCGACGGCCAGGGCGACGTCCGCCCCGACCTCGTAGTGGCAGGGACCGATCGCGGGCCCGACGGCCACGCGGACCTCGCGCCGGGCGCCGAAGAGCGAGGCCGCCCGCTGCATGA
>DASQQQ010000041.1:0-13047 GCA_035643355.1 Actinomycetota bacterium
CCAGCCGCTAAAGCCCACACCGTTGCGATCCCAGACGCTGTCGGGCCTGCACCAGACCGTCCACAGCGGCGAGCTCACCCCCGACGTGGCGCTCGAGCACCTGGAACGGATCTGGCGGATGCGGAGACGGCTGCTCGGCGACGCCGTCCTCCGGCGTCGGGCCTGGGACGTGGCCGAGAGCATGGGATGGGCGGATCCCTACACCGCCGAGCACATCGCCCTGACCCAGCTGCAGGCGGACGCGTTCATCACCGTGGACACGGAGCTGGCACACAGCGTGGAGGGGCTGGTCCACACCGCGTCGATCGACGCCCCGCGATAAAGGAGAGGCGGCATCGAAGGCGACGCTACCCCCCGGTCCCTCGGCCTCGTCCCTCTGATCGACGACCTGCGGGTGGGGAGCGAGGAGGCGGAGCTCGGTGCATAGGCTGCTGCTGGACGTGTCGAGGTGTCGTTCAGGTACCGAACCCTCTGTCTACGCCCCCTTGACGCCGGTGGCGTCGCTTCGCTAGTGTCTAGAGGGTATGGACAAGCTCGACCAGATCCGGCGGCTTCGCGACGAATATGAAGCCGCGATGGACGAAACTGAGCGGCTTCGCGACAAGTACCACCAGGCCATAGTCACTCTGCACCGCTCAGGCGCGACTCTCCGTGAGATCGCGGTCGGGCTGGGAATCTCGCACCAACGCGTGCACCAGATCGTGTCACCAACCACCACGCGTTCACGATCGCGAGCGAGAGTGGCCTCTGTCGGCGCTGCCCTCATCGTCGCTCTCGTTCTTGGTGGATTCGCGATCCGCACCGCGACGGCGCCCGACAGTGACCGAGCGTCCTCCACCGTCGAGCATTCGGCCGAGACTGAGCCACCCGTCCCTTCCAACAGCGCCGTCGTGACGCTGAACCCGCGGACCGGGCAGATCCTGGCCGGGACGGTGGTGATTCTGGATCCAAACACCGGCAAGATCCTTGCCCTCAGAGCCTCCCCCCTCGCTGACTTGCTCGAGAACACGCCGCCGAAGTGACCTCGAGGCTGCTTCTTGACGTGTCGAGCTTGATGTACCGGTCGTTCTTCGCGCTGGGGGACGGGATCCGGACCCCCGACGGGCGGCCGATCGGCGCGGTCCACGGCTACCTGGACATGGTCCGGCGCCTGATCGTCGCTCGTCGTCCCGGACAGGTGGTGCACGTCTACGACCACGAGTGGCGGCCCATGGCCCGCACCGACCTGTACCCCGGCTACAAGTCCAAGCGTCCTCCCGACCCCGACGGCCTCCCCGAGCAGTTCGAGGTGCTCCATCGGGTGCTGGACCTCACCGGCATGCCGCAGGCTCAGACCATCGGATGGGAGGCCGAGGACGCCGTCGGCGCCCTGTGCGCCGGAGCTGAGGAGACAGACAGGATCGGGATCGTGAGCGGCGACCGAGACCTCCTCCAGCTGGTGCGCGACCCGGGCGTGAGGCTCCTCTACACGCTCCGGGGGGTGACCGAGATGCGGGAGTTCGACGAGGCCATGGTCCGCGAGGTGTACGGCGTGCCGGCGCACCGCTACGTCGACTTCGCCATCCTCCGCGGCGACCCCAGCGACGACCTGCCGGGCGTCCGGGGGGTCGGAGAGAAGACGGCCCGAGCGCTGGTGCTCACCTACCCGACGCTGGACGAGCTCCTGGCCGACGCGTCCGCCACCGAGCCCCGGCCGGGGCCCCTCAAGGGCAAGCCCGCCCTGCGAGCGCGGCTCCGGGACGCCGCCGACTACATCGCCACGATGCGCCGGCTCGTCCCGGTCAACGCCGACGCACCGCTGGACCTCTGGAGCGGCGGCCGGGACGACGCGGCGTTGAGCGCGCTGGCCGATGGCCTCGGGCTGCGGGGGCCGATCCAACGCCTGCGGGCCGCCCTCGACTCGGCGGGCTGAACCGGCTACGAGGGACCGTGGCCGTCACCCGCCGCGGCGCTTGGCTCCAGCTCGTCCAGCCCGCCCGACGGCCGGGCCAGCGCACGATCGCACCGCTCGAGCCAGGGGCGAGCCCCCAGGTCCTCGAACGTCGTGCGCGCCTCGGCCAGGAGCAGCTCCGCCCGCTCCCCCGCCGAGTGATCCAGCAGCCATCCGGCCTGTTCCAGCTTGGCCACGGCCAGGTGGAACGGCAGCTTCAGCTTCGCGAACCGCTCGGACGCGGCCTGGAATCCCGGCTCCACGCGTTCATCGTCTCGGCGGAGGGCGGCCACACGACCGGCGAACCTGGCGCCCTGCGCCTGGAGGTAGGGGCTGATCTCCCCCGGCCGCATCGCCTCGATCCGCCGCAGCAACTCCTCGGCCTTGTCCACGTCGCCCATCGCGCCGGCCGCCTCGAGGGCCTCCACCAGCCCCTCCTTCACCTGCGGGGCACGGATCCCGAACTCGGCGTGGACGGCGAAGGCTTCCTCGCCCGCGGCCAGCGCCTCCTCCAGCCGTCCCTCCGCCCGCAGCAGGGGTGCCTGCAAGGCCCGGAACACCGTGCGGGTCTGCACGTCGCCCGCGGACTCCCCGTCGGGGAACAGCGCGAGCAGTTCACGCGCCCTGTCCAGGTCGCCTCGCCAGACGTACATCGGGATCATGCCCAGGTACGACATGCGGATCGCCTCCGTCATGTCCATGCTGGGGGGCTGGGCCGCGACCCGGGCCTCGGCCTCGTCCCACCGCCCCAGGTACACGAGCTCGCCCAGATCGCCGATCAAGAAGCTCAGCTCCCACCCGCGATCGCCCACCCGGCGAGCGAGCTCCAGGCCTTCCCGGCTGAACTCGATCACGTCCTCGAAGGCGTCCTCCTGACCGGCCTGCGCCGCGACGTTGTTGTAGGCACGCAGGGCCGCCCCGGACAGATCGTTGTCCACGGCCACCTTCAGGGAGTGGCGGAGCAGGAGCGATCCCTCCTCGAACCGACCGTGGGTGGACAGGATCAGCCCCCGCGTGTTGAGGGCCTGGGAGAACACCTCCGGTAGACGGAGCGCCTCCGCGATGGACAGCGCCAACTCGATCCGCTCCAGCGCCTCATCCGTCCTGCCCATGAAGTACAGGAGCCGGCCGAGCTGCGCCGCCAGGGTGGCCAGGTCGGCATCCTCCTCTTCACCCGAGAGGACCCCGAAGGCCGAGCGCATCCGCTCGACGGCTTCCTCGATGCGTCCCTCCTGCCAGATCGCCTCGGCCAGCGCCGCTGAGACCCGGGCCGACGGGTGGGTGAGCCCGATCGAGTCGAAGATCCCGATCGCCGCCTCGTAGTGCTCCATTGCGGTGGGGGCCTGTCTGGCCTGCCAGGCCATACGCCCGGCGAGCTCGTGCAGCTCCGCCTGCCCGAGGGGCTGCTCGGTCAGCCCGATGGCCTGCTCGAAGTAGCGGAGCGCCTCCTCCGCGGCGGCCAACGACGCCGCGTGCTCGCCCGCCCTGCTCAACAGCTCGCGGGCGCGGGACCTGATCTGCGCCGCATCCTCCGCCTCCGGCGCCGAGCGGTAAGCCTGCACGTAGTGAGAGGCGAGCACCTCGGCGATCTCCCCCACGTCGCCCACCCACAAGCGTTCCATGAACGCGGCCGCGGCCAGGTGCTTGGTCTTGCGCTCGCGCTTGGACAAGGTCTCGTACGCGACCGTGCGCAGCAGGTCCTGGAGGAACCCGTACTGGCCCCGCTCCGGTGAGCGGGGATCGGCCTGGACCGACAGGATCTCCTTGCGGACCAGCGAGGCGAGCACGGGCTCCAGCTCCACTTCCCGCTGATCGGTCACCGATGCCAGCCCGACGGCGAAGAAGGTCTTGCCCAGCACGGCGGCGTCCTGCACGGCGCGGCGTTCGCTGCCCGTGAGCCCGTCCAGGCGGGCCGCGATGAGCGCGTGCAGCGTCTCGGGGACCTCGAGCGTCTCGATCGGCCCGGTGGGTCGATAGCCGGTGCCCTCGGCAACCAGGAGCCCCCGGTCCAGGAGCATCCGCACGGTCTCCACGGCGTACAGAGGGATTCCCTCGGCCCGCTCGAGGATCCGCTGCTCGGTCTCGTGGGGGAGGCCGGTCACCAATCCCGACAGGAGCTCGTGCGTGGCCCCGTGGGACAGCGGCTCCAGGTAGAGCGAGGTGAAGTTGCGCTTGCCCGATCCCCAGGTGGGGCGGCGTTCCGTGAACTCGGGACGGGCCAGGGTCATGACGAAGATGGGGGAGCTCCGCGACCACTCCAACAGGTACTCGATGAAGTCCAGCAGCGAGCTGTCGGCCCACTGCATGTCCTCGAAGACCATGATCACGGGGAACCGCTCGGCCAGCCGCTCGAAGAACAGCCGCCAGGCGGCGAACAGGTCCTCCTTGTCCGCGGCCGTCCGCTCTTCCAGCCCCAGCAGGTGCGCCAGCCGTGGTTCGATCCAGCGGCGCTCCTCCGGCTCGGGCACGTTCTCCTCCACGGTGGCCCGGAGCTTCTCCAGGGCCGAGGCCGGCTCCTCCTCCTCGGCGATGCGGGCCCGCATCTTCACCATCTCGGCGAGCGCCCAGTAGGTGACCCCCTCCCCGTACGAGAGGCACCGCCCCCGGTGCCAGAAGGTGTCGTCGGCCAGCCCGTCGAAGTACTTGTAGAACTCCCAGGCCAGCCGGGACTTGCCAATGCCCGCGATCCCCAGCACGGAGACCAGGTGCGCACGACGTTCGTCGGCCGACGCGTGGAACAGCTCCTTGACCATCCGCAGCTCGCGGTCGCGTCCCACGAAGGGCGGCTCCAGTCCCACGGACCTCAGCGTGCCCCGCACGCCGCCCACCACCCGGACCGCGCGCCACAGGGGGACCAGCCCCGCCTTGCCCTTGAGCTCGAACGTACCGGCGTCCTCATAGGCGAACGAAGCCTCTGTGGCCCGCCGGGTGGCCTCGCCCACGAAGACCTGCCCCGGCGTGGCCGCCGATTGGATCCGGCTGGCGGTGTTGACCAGGTCCCCGGCCACCATGCCCTCGCCCTGGGCCGCCAGGTTGACCGCCGCCTCGCCGGTGAGCACGCCGGCTCGCGCCAGCAGCTCGAGCTCCCCCAGCTCCTCCCCTAGGACGGTCACCGCCTTCGTGAGGTCCAGGGCAGCGCGGACCGCCCGTTCGGCATCGTCCTCCGTGGCCACGGGCGTCCCCCACACCGCCATCACGGCATCGCCGATGAACTTCTCCACGATCCCCCGTACCGCGCGATCAGGGTCCGGCAGGTGTCGAAGTACCGGGACAGGAGCTCACGGACCTCCTCGGCGTCCCGGCGCTCCGAGAGCGCCGTGAACCCCACCAGATCGGCGAACAGGACGGTGACCAGTCGGCGTTCGGCCACCGGCCCCTCCGGTAGGGGAGTGGTCGGGACGCTCGGCGGGACGGGGACGGGCTCGGCCGCGAGCGATGACCCGCACTCGCCGCAGAACTTCACGGTCGGGGGGTTCGGCGTGCCGCACGCGGGACAGGCTCCGGATAGGGGGGCGCCGCACTCGCCGCAGAATTTCCGACCGGGCTCGTTCTCCGTCCCGCACGACGCGCACCGCACGGCTTCCCCCTGGTGAGCGGGCATGACGGCCTAACCGTACACCGAACGGGTCCGGCCCGGGCCGGGCGTGGGACCCGTCGCGGCCCTCCGCCTCACGTGCCGATCTGGGCCAGCGCCCCGCGCAGGATCTCCGCCGAACGCTCCAGTCGCGAGCGCTCGCCGCCGTCCATCGACACGCCGAGCTCCCTGATCACGCCGGGCCCGCTGACCAGCCTCGGCAGCGACAGGGAGCACCCGTACTCGGGTGTCCAGGCGCTCACAGTCATGATCGATCGGCGGTTCCGCAGGATCACTTCCACGGCCCCGGCGATGGCCGCGGCCACCCCGTAATAGGTGGCACCCTTGCCCCGGATGATGCGCTCGGCCGCGTTCACCACCTCGTCCTCCACCTCGGCGCGGTCCTCCTGACCGAACGCGCCCCCCATCGCGTGGACGAAGGCCGCCAGGTGACGCCCGGCCACGTCCAGGCTGCTCCAGATCAGCACCTCGGAGTCCCCGTGCTCCCCGACCACGTAGCCGTGGACGTGCGTCACGTCCACGCCCACCCGCGCGGCGACGATCTGCCGGAACCGCGCCGTGTCGAGCATGGTGCCCGTCCCGAAGACCCGTCCGCCGCCGAGACCGGCGTGCTGCTCGATCACGCGGGTCATCACGTCGACCGGGTTGGTGGCCACGAGGAGCACGGCATCGGGGGCGGCGGCCACGACCTCGGCCACCACCGAGCGCAGGATCCGAGCGTTCGCTCGGAGCAGCTCCAGTCGAGACTGGCCCGGCTGCTGGGCCCGCCCCGCCGTGATCACCACGACGGCCGAGCCCGCCAGCTGCTCGTAACCGCCGGCCCCCACCCGGACCGGCGCCGAGAAGGGCGTCACGTGGGCGATGTCCGCGGCCTCGGCCGCCGCCTTGGTCTCGTTCACGTCGACCAGGACCACATCGGTCGCCACGTGGCGGAGCACCAGCGCGTTCGCCGCCGCGGCGCCCACGAACCCGGCCCCCACCACGCCCACCTTCATCCCGGCACCCTACCGCGGTGGGCCGCCCCGCCGGCCTCCGGTCAGGCGTTCGATGGTGGCGCCGTGGAGGGCTCAAGGACGGGCTCTCCGGGGCCCACCATCTCGCGCTCCCCCGCCGAGACCGCTCGACCGCGAGCCTGCAGCCAGAACGCCACGCCGTAGAGCAGGGCCACGGCGATCAGGAGGTCGCGGTAGCCCACGATCAGCGCTCCATACTCCAACACCCCGCCGACCATCGCTCCCAGCAGGTTGGCGCCGAAGGCCAAGGTCGGGGATCCGGAATCGCGGAACCGCTGCGCGAACACGAGGTTCGCCAGGAACACCGGTGCGAACGCCACCGTCGCCGCCGCGACGAACCGGGGCACGGGAGCCAGAGACAGAAGCCGTTCCTGGGGAACGCTCCACGCCACCGCCAGAGCGGCCACCAACGCAGCGTAGGAGGGCCAGAGCAGCCGGAACCGCACCCGCCGGGAGACCTCGACCGCCAGGTAGACGGCGAGCAGGATCCCCGCGAAGACGAGCGAATTCACCAGCCAGGTGGTCCCGAACAGCAGGGCGAACTGCACGACGTTCTTGGTCTCCAGGAGCATGAACGCGGCGCCCATCGCGAACAGGTCCGCGTACCGGCCGATCCCGCGCAACGGCTCACCGCCGATCGTGCGCACCAGCACCGCCGAGGCCAGGAGCACGAACAGCAGCGAGACCAGGTAGAACGCCGGCAGGCCGCGGCTGCGCGCGTAGGGGAAGGGGTAGTCATCGGTGGCAGGCGCGGGCACCGGCCCGGTGGGCTGCCACCGGGTGGTGCAGACGATCGAGCTCGGATGCACCCCGATCGTCAGGACCGCTTGTCGCCTCGGTCCCGCGCCGGGGAGCCCTCGGTCCAGGCACGGGGCGTGTCCGAAGACCTCGCTCAGGGTGCCCGCGTACCGGTCGAAGACGTCGGGCCGGTAATAGTTGTACATGCTGAAGACGCCACCGGCGGCCAGGTGGTCCCGGACCGTTTGGAAGGCCTCGCGTGTGAACAGATAGCTCTCCAGCCGGAGCGACCCCGCACCCGACACGAGGGTCAGGGAGTCGGGCAAGGCGAACTCGATCAGGTCGTACCGGGCGTCGGTCCGCTCCAGGAAGGCGCGTCCATCGTCCACGATGGCCCGAACCCGAGGATCGGCGTACGGATGGTCCGGATGGCGCGCCCGGCCCAAGCGCTGCAGCAGCGGGTCGATCTCGACCGCGTCCACGGAGCCAGCGCCCTCGCGCAGGGCCACCGCCACGTCGTTGCCGGAGCCGGCCCCGACGATGAGCACCCGCCGGGGCCGGCTCCGGAGATGCTCGTACGGGTACAGGTAGAAAGGCTGCCGTCTGACCAGTTCGCGGAAGGGCAGGATCGACTGGTGCGGGAGCCCGTTCACCGTGATGGGGATCCGGCTCCCGGCGTCCCGGCCCACCCCGATCCGGTAGTAGGGGGACCACAGGTCCCCGGAGAGCACGGAGGTCCCGACGAGCAGCAGCACGAACGCTCCCAGGGCCAGGACGCGGACCGTGCCGATCGGCCACTCGGACGTGACCGCCAGCGCGGCGGCGATCACCAGCCCCCAGACGATCGGCCCGGCGTGGAGGAACGATCCGAGCGTGAACGCGGCGATCCCCAGCAGGCTGCCCAGGATGTCCAGGCGGTACGCCTGCAGTGCGTCGAAGCGCACGAACACCCTGGCAACCCCCTCGCCGATGCAGGCCATGGCCGCGGTGACCGCCAGGAAGAGCAGGGGCAGCGAGACCCAGACCGGAAGTGGCGGGGTACCGAACAGACCCCGCAGGATGGGGCCCGACTGTCCGGGCGTCTGCCGCACGGGGAAGATCATCACGAAGACCACCACCGCGAGCAGCGCGAACGGGGCTAGAGCGGATCGGTCGTGCCGTGCCCCGGCGCGCAGGAACCCCACCCCGATCCCCAGGAAGCTCGCCAGGAGCACGAAGTTCGTGAAGTACTTCAGGTAGACGATGTACGCGCTCGTGAACCTGATCAGGGCGAGCTCGGTGAACAGCATCAGGAAGCTGAGCACGACGAGCCTCGGGGCGCCCCTCACCGGCAGCCGAGCCATGGCGTCCTCCTCCCCCCGCCGCCCGGGGACGAAACGCTCGCGGCGGTCCGGCGCAACGACGCTCAGGCCCGCTCGGCGGGGCGGGTCACCGCGGCCAGCGTGGCCGCCAGGACGCGGGTGAGCTCGGTGGAGGCCAGGTGCAGGTTCACCCCTCGGGCACCGCCCCCGATCGCCACGCGACCCAGCCCGGAGATGGATACGTCGGCGACCACCGGCCAGGCCCGCGACGAACCGAAGGGGGTGATGGCCCCGCGCTCGTAGCCAGTCACCTCCCGGGCCTCCTCCTTGTCCGGGAGCGAGAGCCGGTTCACCCGCAGATGCGCCCGCAGCCTGGGCCAGTCGATCTGACGGCCTCCCGGCACCAACACGAACACGTAGTCGTCCGCTCCCCGCCGCACCACGATCGTGCGCAGCAGGCTCCCGGCGTCGATGCCCTGCAGGGCGGCGCTCTCCTCCACGCTGGACGGCGGGCTCGTCCTCACCACGTCGAAGGCCAGGCCCGCCTCACGGGCGGCACGGATGGCGGCCGTGTCCTCGCCCATGGCCCGGCAGCCTACCCGGTGCGCTCGGCCAGGTGGCGCGGGCGACCGGCCCGGGCGGATGATGGCCCCAGGATGGCGGTGGGTCGATCGTCCTCAGAGGTGGCGCGGACGGTGGAGCGGTTGATCGGGCCGGACCTCGCCATCGCCGTAGAGACGTACGACGGCGGACGGCTGGGACCGGTCGACGCGCCGGCCACGCTGGTGCTGCGCTCACCCGACGCGCTCCGGCGTATCCTCACGGCCCCGGGCGAGCTCGGCGTGGGACGCGCGTACGTGGCGGGGGACCTCGACGTGCGCGGGGACGTCTACGCGGCCCTGATCGCCCTGCGGGAGCGCCTGCCCGAGGTCCGGATGGGTCCCACGCAGCTGGCCGCGCTGGTCCGACTGGTCGGCACCCGCGACCTCCGCCCGCTCCCTGCACCACCGGAGGAAGCCAGGCTCCGAGGCCGGCGCCACTCCCGACGGCGAGACGCGGCGGCGATCGCTCACCACTACGACGTGTCCAACCGCTTCTACGAGCTCGTGCTGGGGCCATCCATGACGTACTCGTGTGCGGTGTGGGAGGGGCCGGACCTCACCCTGGAGAACGCCCAGGCTGCGAAGTACGAGCTGATCTGCCGAAAGCTCGCCCTGCGCCCGGGGGTGCGGCTGCTCGACGTGGGGTGCGGCTGGGGCGGGATGGCGGTGCACGCCGCCGAGCATCACGGCGCCCGAGTGGTGGGCGTGACACTGTCCCGCCGCCAGGTCGAGTGGGCTCAGAAGGCGGTCGCCGGTGCCGGTCTGGCCGATCGGGTGGAGATCCGCTTCCAGGACTACCGGGACGTCCGGGACGGTCCGTTCGACGCGGTCTCTTCGATCGGCATGTTCGAGCACGTAGGCTTGAGGAACCTGTCCCTGTACTTCCGCCACCTCCACCGCCTGCTCCGACCGGAGGGGCGGCTGTTGAACCACGGCATCAGCCGGCCCGCCCGGGTGGGAGGGCACACCCGGCGGGGCGTCCCCGTCACGCCGTCACGCCTCCAGCGCCGGAGCTTCGTGGACCGGTACGTGTTCCCCGACGGCGAGTTGCACGAGGTCGGGGCCGCGGTGTCCACGATGCAGGCAGCCGGTTTCGAGGTTCGGCATCTCGAGACCCTCCGCGAGCACTATGGACTGACCCTTCGGGCGTGGGTCTCGAACCTCGAGGCGAACTGGGAGGAGGCTGCGCGCGAGGCGGGGGAGGCGCGGGCCCGGATCTGGCGCCTGTACATGGCGGCGAGCGCGCTGAACTTCCAAGCCGGTCGCACCCAGGTGCACCAGGTGCTCGCCGTGAAGGCGCCCAAGGGCCGCAGCGGCTTCCCTCTCCGCCCGCCCTTCTGAGCCTCGGTGGGACCCCATCGCCGGTAGGCTCGACCCATCCGACGGGAAGGAGCCATCGTGGAGATCGCTCGGGGGAACGAGGGCACGTACCAGGCGGGGGACGACGCACGCTTCACCGGAGCAGCGTGGCTGCGGAGCACCCTGGCCGCTGAGGACGGCACCAACGTCGGGGTGGTGACCTTCGCACCAGGGGCGAGGACGCATTGGCACCGGCACCCGGGGGGGCAGTTCCTGTTCGGGCTGTCCGGCCGGGGGCGCGTGCGAACCCGAGGCGAGCGTGGCCACGTGCTCGAGGCCGGAGACGTGGTCCGGGTCGGCCCCGACGAGTGGCACTTCCATGGCGGCACACCGGACACGTTGATGGTTCACGTCGCCGTGAACGGAGGGGGCGCCCCCGAGTGGGGTGATCCGGTGACCGACGAGGAATACGCGGAGGGGTTCTGAGGGAGCCGGACCCGACCCGTTGAGGCTTCCGAGGCCCCTGCGTCCGGCTCGCCGTCTCAGACCGTGAACCGCTCAGGTCTCGAGGAGCTCGAGCGCCTCACCGAGGCTCCGGATCGACCGCTCCGTGATGGGGTCCACCACCAGGATGGCCTCGTGGGCTCCCGCTTCCGCCAGCTCCCGGAGCCCCGCCGCGATCCGCTCCATCGGGCCCTCCAGCGGGCGGACCCCCGCCTCATCCGGGCGCTCGCGCGAAGAGCGGTCGAGCACCACCAGGACGCAGGCGCTGCGCTGGATCCGAGCCGGATCGAGCCCGGCGCGCTCGGCGGCCCTGTCCACCTTCCTCGTCTCCACGGCGAAGCCCTCGGGCGTGTTGCCGTACAGGTCGAACCAGGTGTTCCACGCCTCGACGTGGGGCAGCGCGATCGACAGCATCCGGGGGCCGCTGCTGCCGAGCACCAAGCTCGGGCGGTGCACGGGGCTCGGGAGCAGCACGGCGTCCCGAACCTCGTGGTAGCGACCGTCCAGCGATACCCGCTCCCCCGCCAGCAGGCCACGGACCACGTGGAAGGCCTCCTCGAAGCGGTCCACCCGGTGGTCGAAGGGGATCCCGAAGGCCAGGAACTCGGCCTCGTTCCAGCCCGAGCCGACGCCGAGCACGAAGCGCCCGACGCTCACCTCGGCCACCGTGGCGGCCGCCTTGGCCAGGACGGCCGGGGGATGGAAGGCCAGGCAGGCCACCAGCGGACCCAGCCGGACCCGCTCCGTCGCCGCGGCCAGGGCCGAGAGGAGGGTCCACGCCTCCCACGGACCACGCTCGGACCGTCCGTCACCACCCCGGTACAGGAGGTGGTCGCCCACCCAGACCGAGTCGAACCCCACCTCCTCGGCGGCCCGCGCCATGGAGAGGTACTCGGGCCAGCGGACCACCCGCTCCACCTCGGGCAGCTGGACGCCGACGCGCAGGGGTCTGGCCACGCGGCGAAGTGTATCCGTCCGCCGCCACCGGCCGTCCCCCAGGGGACGTCCGATCACCGCCCCTCATCCGCGCCGGATCCGCCGGGACAGCGGGAGCGCGTACCAGAACCAGCCGAACACGACGACCAAGGCCAGCGCGAGCCCGGCGGCCGTGGCCACGCCGAACAACACGTCGAACACCACGAAGACGGATCCGCCCATCGCGATCGACAGGAAGAACAGCCCCCCCACCGCGAAGTGATCCTGCGCCGCGATCATCTCGGTCTTGTCCCGGAGCGTCTCCTTCTCCAGCCGCGCGAACCGGTGTCGGTGGTACGCCGTCGCGGCGATGAAGAGGGCCGACGCCACCGCCGCCGAGCACAGCGAGACTGCGTAGACCGCACGTTCGAGGTCGCTCGCGCGCTCGAACCCCGAGTTGAACGGCAGGATCAGCAGGAAGGCGAAGAGCACCTGCACACCCGGCAGGGCCACCCGGAGCTCGTTCAGGAGCTCGGTGAGCTTGCGGTTCAGCCGCTCCTTCTCGTCCTCGTCCTCCGGCATCCTGCCGGCGTCTTACCCCCTCAGCTGGCGCCCCATGGCCAGCCGGTACTCCTCGTTGAACCAGTACAGGAACCGGTCTTGCCTCGGGTACACCCCCCGGGTGTACGCGCGGGAGCCCACCCCGATCTGGACTCGGGCGCAGACCTCCCAGTCCTGCCTGCTGATGAGGTCCCAGAAGTCCACCACCGGCTCGGGCTTGAAGTCGTCCCCGTCGATCACGTCGGGCCGGAAGAGGTACTCGGAGACGACCGTGGTGTGGGACGGCCCCTTCGGGAACGCGATGTAGTACATCACGCAGTCCGGGTGCAGGTTCAGCATCAGGTTCGGAAACTCGTAGCTGCCGTAGTACATCCTGTAGTCCTCGGGCGCGAGGTCCGGGAACTTGGGCAGCTCCGACCGCCCGGACGCGGTGAAGCTTGTGGCACCCTCCACCATGGGGTTGCCGTCGTCGCGGGTCTCCTCGTCCCACACCTCGCCGAAGCGGAACATCGGGACCACCTGGACGAGCTCGGGGTGGATGCTCGGACAGTGGAGGCATTCGTTGTAGTTCTCGATCACGATCTTCCAG
>DASQQQ010000042.1:0-2414 GCA_035643355.1 Actinomycetota bacterium
TCAGTTCCCCTCGAACATCGTGGCGAACGCGGCGCGGATCTGGGAGCGGGAGTTCTTCGAGATCGAGGCGCCGGAGCAGCGCGAGGCGCCGCGGGTGGAGTTCTGATGCGCGGCCGGCGCCGCCGCACCGTGGCAGCCGGCTGGCTCGCGTCCGTCGGTATCGCATCGGCGCTCGCGGTCGGGGCCGCGCCCACCACCGTCGAGGCCCAGAAATCACTGGTCTTCGAGGAGTTCGCGTCCGAGATCCAGGTCCGGCCGGACGCGGACATCATCGTCACCGAGACGCTCCGACCGCGCTTCGAAGGGTCCTGGAACGGGATCGAGCGGGTGCTCGAGCTCCGGCCGCCAGCGGACTACGGCGTGGCCTACCTCCTGGAGGTGCGGCTCATCGGCGCCACGGACGGCGCGGGGCATCCGCTCCGCACGGAGGAGACCCGGCTCGACCGCGACACCCGCCGCTTCCGGGTCTGGGTCCCCGAAGCGACGGATCGCACCGCCACGGTCATCCTCCGGTATCAGGTCGGGAACGCCCTCGGCTTCTTCGCCCCGGATACCACGGGCCTCACGCTCGACGAGCTCTACTGGCAGGTGACCGGAACGACCTCGGACGTGCCGATCCTCAGCGCGCGGGCGCGGGTGGTCCTGCCCGCCGGGGCGCAGCCGAAGCAGGCGGCGGCATACGTGGGCGGCGCCGGGTCGACGCGGCAGACCCGAGTGATCCTGGGCGAGGGCTCCGCCTCCGTGCCAGCGGTGGGGCCGCTCGACCCCGGAGAAGGGCTGACCGTGGCCGTGGGGTGGGCGGCCGGCGCCGTCACGAGGCCGGCCGGAGCGGCGGCCCCCACCACGGCCGCTCAGAGCGGAGGCCGGGGCCGTGTGGGGGCCGGCGGGACCGCACCCGGCGGGCCGTGGAGCCCGCTCGCCCTCTGGCCGGTGCTGCTCCCGCTCCTGGCGTTCTGGCTCGCGTACCGCGCGTGGAGGCGGCGGGGTCGGGATCCCGCGGAACGGGCGATCACCGTCCGCTGGGAGCCGCCGCCGGATATCAGCCCGGCGGAGGCCGGCACCCTGGTCGATCATCGCGCGGACATGCCCGACATCGTCGCCACCCTCGTCGACCTCGCCGTCCGGGGCGTGGTCGTGATCGAGGAGCGGGAGAAGGGGGGGTTCCTCTCGTTCGGCAAGGATTACGCGTTCCACCTGATGAAGCCTTCGCCCCAATGGGACGACCTCGCGGATCATGAGCGGGAGTTCCTGAACGGTCTCTTCGAGCGGACGACCCGCCGGGAGCGGGTGAAGGCGGTGGGTGAGAAGACGGGCGGGTTCCTGAAGGGCGTGGTCGAGACGTTCACCGGTGAGCCGGCCGAGGAGGGAGCGCCCGACGGTGCCATCGACAGCGTCCTGCTTTCCGATCTGAAGAACGAGTTCTACAGGACGCTCCCCGACATCAGGGACGCCATTTACCGCCAGCTGGTGCTGAAAGGCCATTACCTCCGCCGTCCCGACACCGTGCGCCGGCGCTGGGTCCTGCTGAGCATGCTCTGCGTGGGAATCGGGTCGATCGGATTCGCCGGCGCGGCCGGCGGCGCGGGGAACGGCAGGGTCATGGCGCTGGCGCTGATCGTCGGCGGGTTCGCGAGCGCGCTCATCGTGGGCGTATTCGGCTGGCTGATGCCGGCGCGGACGGAGCAGGGCGCACGAACCCGGGAAGCAGCCCTCGGGTTCAAGCGCTTCCTCGAGCGGGTCGAGACCCCGCGCTACCGACGCATGATCACGTCGCCAAAGCAGTTCGAGGAATACCTCCCGTTCGCCATGGCCTTCGGCTGCGAGGAACAGTGGGCGAAGGCGTTCGAGGGCCTGCTCACGGAGCCACCGGAGTGGTATCTCGGCACCCACGGCGCGTTCCGAGCGTCCGCGTTCGCCAGCGACCTGGGGACGCTCTCCACCGCCGCAGCCTCCACCCTCTCCTCCTCGCCCTCCTCCTCCGGGTCCGGCGGTGGGGGCAGCGTGGGCGGTGGCGGGGGAGGCGGAGGCGTGGGAGGATTCTGACCCGGGCGCCGGTGCCTGGCGCTCCGTGCCGCTGCCGCCCACCGCGGGGCCGTGCCCGGTCGACCGACCGGTATGCGACGTGCATGGTGCCAGGTTCCACTCACAGCCACCCGAATGGGCTCTTTCGCAACCAACATACGCCGGATCCTGCTCGCCCTCTTCGTGCTGGGCGTGATTGCGGCCACGGTCGAGCTGCTGCTCCTGGGGCACACCGAATCCACCACCCAGCAGATCCCGCTGTTCACGCTGGCGCTGGCGGGCGTTGCGGCGGCCACGGTGGCGGTCTGGCCGCGGCGGTGGGTGGTGCGGGGATTCCAGCTCGTGGGGGCCGTGATGATCGGCGTGGGCGGCCTCGGCCTCTACATGCACTA
>DASQQQ010000043.1:0-8620 GCA_035643355.1 Actinomycetota bacterium
CCCGCCCACCACGCCCCAGAGCAGCGCGAGGATCGTGCCGCTCAGCAGGTCGGGCCCCACCCGGACCGAGCCCCCGGTGGACATGCCCAGCACCGAGGCGTTCAGTCCCGCCGACACCGAGGAGAGCCAGATCCCCGCCGCCACGAACACGGCGAACACCACGCCGGCGGCGGCGCCGAGCAACCCGCCCTCGGCGGCCGTCTCGGCCCCACCGTGACGAGCGCCGTGCCAACCTCCGGCCAGGACGGAGACCAGCGGGACCAGCAGGAACAGGAACGACCACCACGGCGCGGTGCCGAAGCGCGCGTCCACCGGTGAGGCCAGATCCCCCAAGCCGGCCTGAGGCGAGATGAGGCTGGTCTTCACCGTCTGCGGGTACTTCCAGTAGCACAGGAACGGAGCGGAGAACCCGCTGCCGTAGGCCCCGTCGCAGGAGCCCATCGCCGGGACCAGCACCCACATCGACTGGTTCGGCAGGAGCAGGATGTGGTGGGCGACGACCACGGCGGTCTGATCGGCCGGTGGTTCGGAGACCGCGGTGAGGTAGGCCTTGGTGGCGTCCGGTCGGACCGCCGCGAGCACCAGCATCCCGACGAAGGCCAGGACGATCGCCAGCAGGAACATCCGGACCCCACCGGCCACCGACCCGAGCGTCCGTCGCACCCGGGCACGCTCCCGGCGCACCGCCGGTCCCACGGTGGACGATCCACCCAGCGCCCCGGCGATCAGCGCGATGGCGAAGGGGAACACGAACGACTGCCAGGTCGACTCGTGCACCCGGACCCGGCCGCCGACGAAGGCGTTGGCCGGGATCGCCGTGTCGATCGAGACGGCCAGCGAGATCAGCAGCGCCGGCACCGCGTAGGCCGGCGCGATCTTCATCCCGTGGAGCATGCGCGCGGCGGGGCCCCCACCGGCCGCACCGGCCGCGGCTCGCCCCGCCAGGAAGAGCAGCCCTCCCGCCACCAGCGTGACCAGCATGAGGGCGAGGCCCGCCGTGTAGGAGATGCTCGTGCCCCCCGGCAACGCCCCCCCGATCGACTGCGATGCCCCCCGCCCCAGGGCCAGGTCGGGGAGCTCGGCCACCAGCCCCACGTGGTGGAACCAGCCGAAGTAGAACCAACCCAGCTTCGCGAAGGTGAGGGCCGAGCCCGAGCCGGACGCGACGTAGACGGCGAACGCCGCGAGCTGGCCGAGCGCCGCGACCGCCACGAATGCCAGGAGCCCCCGGATCAGAGCTGTGGGCCACCCCGCGGAAAGGGCGTCCCCACTCCGGGCGGCCGGCGGAGCGGGGGGCTCCATCATGCCAGCCCGGCCTCCGCCTGCTCCGCCACCTCGGTGGGGGTCCGGCCCACCTTCACCCCCGCCGCCTCCAGGGCCTCGGCCTTGGCCTGGGCCGTGCCCCGTGATCCGGTGACGATGGCCCCCGCGTGACCCATGCGCTTGCCGGGAGGCGCCGTGAACCCCGCGATGTAGCCCACGACCGGCTTGCTCATGTGCTCGCCCACGAAGCGCGCGGCGCGCTCCTCGTCGTCGCCCCCGATCTCGCCGATCATCACCACCAGATCGGTCTCGGGGTCCCGCTCGAACCGTTCCAGGCACTCGATGAACCCCACCCCGTGGACGGGGTCGCCCCCCATCCCCACGCAGGTGGACTGGCCGATCCCGCGCTGCGTGAGTTCGTGCACGATCTGGTAGGTGAGCGTTCCGGACCGAGAGACCAGCCCGACCCTGCCCGGCGAGCAGATCTCCCCGGGGATGATGCCCACGTTGGACCGGCCCGGGGAGATGAGCCCGGGGCAGTTCGGCCCGACCAGCGCGGAGGCCTTGCCCCGCAGGTAGCTCCCCACCCGGGCCATGTCCCGCACGGGGATCCCCTCGGTGATGCACACGACCAGGCGCAGGTCGGAATCGGCCGCCTCGTAGATCGCCTCGGGGGCGAAGCGGGCCGGCACGAAGATCAGCGAGGTGTTCGCCCCGGTCTCGGCCACGGCGTCGGCCACGGTGTCGAACACGGGGATCCCTTCGACGTCCCGTCCGGCCTTGCCCGGGCTGGTGCCGGCCACCACCTGCGTCCCGTAGTCGCGGTTGCGCAGGGCGTGGAAGTGCCCCTCCCGGCCGGTGAGCCCCTGGACCACCACCCTGGTCGATCCGTCGACCAGGATCGCCATCAGGCCGCGTCCTCGTGCGCCAGCCGGGCCGCCGTCTGCGCTGCCTCGAGCATCGTCTCCGCCGGCACGATCGTGGGATGCGCCGCCCGGGCGAGGATGCTCCGGCCCTCGGTGGCGTTGGTCCCGTCCAGCCGCACCACGATGGGCACCCGGGACTCGATCCGGTCCAGCGCGCCCAGGATGCCCTCGGCCACCAGATCGCAGCGCGTGATCCCCCCGAAGATGTTCACCAGCACGGAGCGGACGCTCGGGTCGGACAGGATCACCTCCAGGGAGGTGGCCATGGTGTCCGCGCCGGCCCCGCCGCCGATGTCCAGGAAGTTGGCCGCGGCGGACCCCGCCCGCTGGACCACGTCCAGCGTGGACATGACCAGCCCGGCCCCGTTGCCGATGATCCCCACCTCGCCCTCGAGCTTGACGTACTGGAGCCCCGCCTCCCGGGCCCGGAACTCCACCGGGTCGATGGGGAAGGACGACTTCAGCATCTCGAGCTCGGGGTGGCGGAACAGCGCGTTGTCGTCGATCGTGACCTTGGCGTCGAGGGCGAACACCCGGCCGTCGGTGAGCAGGACCAGCGGGTTCACCTCGACCAGGGTGGCGTCCTCGGTGGTCAGCACGTCGTACAGGCCGGCCAGCACGTTCTCCACCAGGTCCCGGGCCTCGGGCGGGAGCGCCCCGGTCAGCCCCCGGAGGTGGTAGGGGTGGATCCCGATCTCGGGGTCGACGTGCAACCGCCGCAGGGCCTCGGGCTTGGTGGCGGCGAGCTCCTCGATCTCCACGCCGCCCTCCGCGGCCACCATCGCCAGGTCGGTGCCCGAGCTCCGATCCAGCGTGATCGCGGCGTAGAACTCGCGCTCGATCGGCAGCCGCTCCTCCACCAGCACGCGGTTCACCCGGCGGCGCTGGAAGCCCTCGGTCAGCAACCGCCCGGCCGCCTCCTCCGCCTGATCCGGCGTGTCGGCCAGCACCACGCCGCCGCCCTTGCCGCGGCCGCCCACCTGCACCTGGACCTTGACCACGGAGGCGCCGCCGAGGATCTCGGTGGCCGCCCGGGCGGCCTCCGGCGTCTGGGACACGATCCCCCGCGGCACGGGGATGCCGTGCTTGGCGAAGAGCTCCTTGCCCTGGTGCTCGTACAGGTCCATCAGCTGGCCCGCTTCGTCGCCAGCCGCTCGTTCAGCCAGGTCACGATCTCGCCGGTGGTGGCGCCGGGGGTGAAGATCTGCTCGATGCCCTCTGCCGCGAGCTTGGGGATGTCGTCGCTCGGGATGATCCCCCCTCCGAACACGACGACGTCGGCCGCTCCGCGCTCGCGGAGCCGGTGCACGACCTTGGGGAACAGCGTCATGTGCGCGCCGGAGTGGCAGGAGAGCCCGACGGCGTCGGCGTCCTCCTGGATCACGGCCTCCACGATCTGCTCGGGGGTCTGGCGCAGGCCCGTGTAGACCACCTCGAACCCGGCGTCGCGGAGCGCTCGGGCCACCACCTTGACCCCGCGGTCGTGGCCGTCGAGCCCCGGCTTGGCGACCACCACCCGATAGCGCTCCGGCATGCGGCCCATCATAACCAACGCCCATCCTCGTCCCGGCGCTCGGCGTTCCGGCGGAGCGCGGTACGCTGGATGGGTGGGGAAAAAGCGCATCCGGTTCCGCCCGCCGGGCCTGAAGCCCACCACGAAGGTCGGCACGCTCGGGCCGTACCGGGGCCGTTTGGGCCTGGCCTGGGTGATCGCGCCCATCGTGGCCGGCCTGATCATCCTGGCCGCCGGATACGTCGCCCTCTTCCGCTGAGCCAGGGAGCCGTCGGATGACCGGGAGGGGATCGTTTGCGCTGGGATGAGTTCGAGGCCGCCTGTCCCGAGATCGCCACGCTGGCCCGTGAGCGGTTCGCCGCCGACCAGCTGGTGCTGGTGGGGACGATCCGCGCCGACGGGAGCCCCCGCATCAGCCCGAACGAGGTCGATCTCGCGGCCGAGCGGCTCCTGCTCGGGATGATGTGGCGGTCCCGGAAGGCCCTGGACCTCCTCCGCGACCCGCGCGTGGTGGTGCACAGCGTACCGACCGACCGGTTCAACACCGGCGGCGACGTCAAGCTGTACGGCCGCGTGGTGGACGAGCAGGACCCCGGCGTGCGTCGGGCCTTCCGGGAGGAGATCCGGCGGCGGATCGACTGGGCCCCGGACGAGCCCGAGTACCACCTGTTCTCCTTGGATGTGAGCGCCGCCGGGTACACGGTCTTCGGCGAGGGATCGCACGCGCTGGCCTGGGACCCCGCTCGGAGCCTCCGACGCCTGGCGCTGCGCTGATCGCGAACGGAACCTGTGGAAGGAGCCTCAGCCCACCTTCTTCAGCGGGGCGTACGCGAGGAGCAGGCGCTTCTGCCCCACGTCCTCGAAGATCACCGTGGCCTCGGCGTCCGAGCCCGCGCCCGAGACCGTGAGGACCACGCCCTCGCCCCACTTGTCGTGCAGCACCGTGTCACCGGCGGCCACCTCCACGGACGGCCGCCGCCCGGTCACCGCTTCACGGATCGCCGAGCCACCTCCGCCCGAGCCGATCGCGATCCCCTCCTGGCCCTCCTCGTCGATGCTGCGGACCAGCTCGCTGGGGATCTCGGCCAGGAACCGGGAGGGCGGGTTGTACGAGGTCGTGCCGAACAGGGTCCGGCTCCAGGCGTGGGTCAGGTACAGGCGCTCCTTGGCCCGGGTGATCCCCACGTAGGCCAGCCGCCGCTCCTCCTCCAGCTCCGCCGCGTCGCCCATCGAGCGGTAGTGGGGGAAGACGCCGTCCTCCATCCCGATGATGAACACCACCGGGAACTCCAGGCCCTTCGCGTTGTGCAGGGTCATGAGCGTGACCGAGGACGCCTCCTGGTCGTACTCGTCCTGCTCGGAGACCAGGGCCACCTGCTCCAGGAACCCGGCCAGCCCTTCGTGGGGGAAGCGGGCCTCGTGCTCGGCGGCCACGCCGCCCAGCTCCCGGAGGTTCTCGATCCGGCCCTCGGCCTCGATCGTGCGCTCGGTCTCGAGCTCGAGCAGGTAGCCCGACTCGGTGGCGGCCGCCTCCACCATCCGCGCCGGGCCGGCGCCCGATGCGAGCGCCTCGGCCAGGCGGTCCATGATCTGCACGAACCCGGACACGGCCCCCCGGGCACGAGCCCCCAGCACCGCGATCTCCTCCACCCGCCGGCATGCCTCCAGGAAGGGGACCTCCTCGG
This sequence comes from Actinomycetota bacterium, assembly GCA_035643355.1. Classification (GTDB taxonomy): domain Bacteria; phylum Actinomycetota; class UBA4738; order UBA4738; family HRBIN12; genus DASQQQ01. The sequence continues at coordinate 5,388 of DASQQQ010000043.1, forward strand.
CCAGGGCGAAGGACTCCAGGGCCGCCACGGTCTGATCGCCGATCCCGCGCTTCGGCGCGTTCACCACCCGGCGGGCGCTGATCAGGTCCTGCGGGTTCATCAGCAATCGCAGGTAGGCCAGGACGTCCTTGATCTCCTTGCGCTGGTAGAAGCGGACGCCCCCCACCACCCTGTAGGGAAGGCCGGCCCGCATGAACACGTCCTCCAGCACGCGGCTCTGGGCGTTGGTTCGATAGAAGATCGCGATGTCCGCGTACCGGTAGGGCTCCTCGTCGACCAGCCGGTCGGTCTCCTCGGCGACGAACAGTGCCTCCTCGTGCTCGTTGTCCGCCCGGTACCGGACCGCGAGCTCCCCGCCCTCGGTCTCGGTGCACAGGCTCTTCGGCTTGCGCTGGAGGTTGTGCTCGATCAGCGCGTTGGCCACCGCCAGGATGTTCTCGGTGGAGCGGTAGTTCTGCTCCATCAGGAACACGGCGGCGTCCGGGTAGTCGCGCTCGAAGTCCAGGAGGTTCTGGATGGTGGCCCCCCGCCAGGAGTAGACGCCCTGGTCCGCGTCACCCACCACGCAGATGTTGCGGTACTTGGCGGCCAGCAGGTTGGCCAACTGGTACTGGGCCCGGTTCGTGTCCTGGTACTCGTCGATCAGCAGGTACCGGAAACGCTCCTGGTAGTGCTCCAGGACCTGGGGCTGCTGCCGGAACAGCCGGACCGCCTCGGTGATCAGGTCGTCGAAGTCGAGCGCCCCCGCGGCGTGCTTGCGTTCCTCGTAGCCCACGTACACCCGGGCCACGGTCTGCTCGTACACGTTCCCGGCCGCCGCCTGGAAGTCCCGGGCCGAGAGCACGTGGTCCTTGGCCCGGCCGATCCCCGCCGCCATGGCTCGGGGCGGGTACCGCTTGTTGTCGATGTTCAGGTCCCGCAGGACCTGGGCGATCAGCCGCTCGGTGTCGTTCTCGTCGTAGATCGTGAAGGTCGAGGGCAAGCCCAGACGCTCGTGCTCGCGCCGCAGGATCCGGGCGCAGGCCGAGTGGAAGGTCAGGATCCACATCCCCCGGGCCACACGGCCTCCCAGGAGCTCCTCCACCCGGTCGGCCATCTCCCGCGCCGCCTTGTTCGTGAAGGTGATGGCGAGGATCGCGTAGGGGCTCGTCTGCTGCTCCCGGATCAGGTAGGCGATGCGGTGCGTGAGCGCCCGGGTCTTGCCCGATCCGGCGCCGGCGACGATCAGCACCGGGCCCTCCGTGTGCAGCACGGCCTCGCGCTGGACCGGGTTGAGGGACCCGAGCAGGGGGGACGGTTCGGTCACGGATGCGATTGTAGGGACCGCGCCCGACGACGGACCCAGGCGCCGCAGCCGTGCTCGAGCGCTCGCACTAGGTCCCCCGGCGAGGAAACGGCCGGACGGCGGGGGCGGCAACCCGGAGGGTCGTGCCACACTGGAGGGGATGGACAGCGCTTCCGCCGATCCCGCCGGCGCCTGGCCGCGCCGGGGCTCGCCTCCCCGCCGCCGGCGGCGCGGGCGCATCCTGTTCGCGATCGGGGCGGCGCTGATCGCGGCCTCCCTCGCGATCGGCTCCTACCTGGGGTGGCAGCTGTGGGGCACCGGCCTCGCCACGCAGCGCTGGCAGAGCCAGCTGCGGAAGGGGTTCGAGAAGCAGATCGACACCCAGGTCGCCACGCCCACGGCCGGCTCCGCCGACCCGAGGGTGGTCCTGCCCGGCCAGGCCGTGGCGATCCTGCAGATCCCCAGGATCGGGCTGGACATGGTGGTGGTGGAGGGGACGGGCATCGAGGATCTGAAGAAGGGGCCGGGTCACTACACCGACACCGCGTACCCTTGGCAGGATCACGGGCGGGTGGGGATCGCCGGGCACCGGACCACCTACCTGCATCCGTTCTTCCACCTGGACCAGGTCCGCCCCGGCGATCGCATCATCCTGCAAACGAGGTACGGAACCTACGACTACGAGGTGACGCGCGTGTTCGTCACGCTGCCGGATGATGGTTCGGTACTGGAACAGACCCGGCGACCGACCTTGGTCCTGACGACATGCGAACCGAGGTACTCCGCCTCCCATCGCCTGATCGTGGACGCGGTCCGAACCTGAACCGCGGTCTGCCCGCCGCACCGGTCCTGGACGGACCGGTCCGCACGAAACGAGGTGCCAGATGAAGAAGGTGGTCGTTGCGCTGTTCGTCACCGGCCTGGTCGGCCTGGCCGGGACGGTTCCGGCCTCGGCGCAGGCCTACGGCGGGCAGCCCGGGCTGAGCTGCACGAACGACACGGTGACGGGTGACCACCTCACCCCCAACACCACCCCCACGATCTACGTGGATGGGCACCCGTCGGGCCAGGCCCAGGTCGGCCGGGACGGCAGCTTCTCCTTCACCCTGCCGGCGTCGGCCGGCTCCGGGCGCCACACCGTCACGGTGCAGGGCATCAGCGCGCGCGCCGTGTGCTCCATCCCCTCGGAGGTGGCCGGCGAGACGGTCCAGAAGGGCAAGCCCGCCCCGGAAACCACGACCCCGCCGGGCGGCACCGCCTTCACCGGGGCCTCGGTCATCACCCCCAGCCTGATCGCGGTCGGGCTGCTCCTGCTGGGGGTGGCCAGCATCGTGGCCGGTCGTCGGCGCCGCCGGATCCGCGCCGGTGCCGGCGATGGCTCGGGGGACGGTCCCGCCTCCTGACCGGCAGCGCTCGGCATCCCGCCACGATCTTCGGTCGCGCTCCGCGTGAGGAGGGCTCGGTCCCCTGATCGCCCAAGGGCCGCCCCACCGGGGGGACGACGCGGGATCCGGCCCTCGGCGGGGCCGCTGGTGGCGTGCCTCCGCCTTCCTGATCGGCGCGGTCCTGGCCGTGCTCCTGGGGTCGGTGGTCCTTTCGCTGATCCCCGCGCTGAGCAGCGTGCGGCGATTGCGCGAGGGGCGCGTCGCGCTGGCCGAGGCCAGATCCTCGCTCCTGGATGCGGACGCGGGCGCCGCCTCGGACGCGTTCGCCCGGGCCCGGCTCGCCTTCACCGACGCGTCCGGCAACGCCAACAACGTCCTGACCGACCTGCCCTCCATGCTCCCGCTGCTGGGCAGGACCTACGAGGCGCTCCGGACCCTGGCCGGATCGGGGCGGCAGATCGCGGTGGCCGGGGAGCAGGTGGCCGGCGCCGTCGGTTCCCTCCCCGGGGGCCCTGCGGCCCTGGGGCCCCACCACGGGCGGCTGCCCCTGGGCCGGTACGAGC
>DASQQQ010000044.1:0-2286 GCA_035643355.1 Actinomycetota bacterium
GAGACGGAGCTGCTGGCCATCACCGGGGCCGTCGCGGCCGGACGGATCGATGATGCGGTCACCCGCGCGGAGCGCTTGGCCGAGCGCCTGGAGCACCCCTCGTCCCGAGCGGTCCGCTGATCGGCGCGAGCGTCACGGCGACGGCGACGCGGTCGGGCTCGAAGGTGATGGCGACGGCGCGGGGCTCGAAGGCGATGGCGACGGCGACGGCGTGGGGCTCGCGCCGATCGAGGGGGACGAGGTCGGGGCCGAGCTCGAGCTCCCGAAGGGAATCGGCGCCGGCGCGAACGAGCGCGCGGGCACGGAACCGGTGGCGGCGGCCATGAAGTCGTGCCAGATCGGAGCGGCCAGGGTTGCCCCGAACCCGTGGCCGTACCCCGGGACGTCGCTCATCGGCACCTCCGCGCTGGCGTACCCCACCCAGACCGCCGTGGCCAGCTGAGGGACGAAGCCCACGAACCAGGCGTCCTGGTAGTCCTGACCAGTGCCGGTCTTGCCGGCCGCCGGACGCCCGATGTTCGCCGCCGTCCCCGTGCCCATCCGGATGACGTTCTCGAGCATGGCCGTCTCCTCCTCGGCCACCGAGGCCGGGATGGCGCGCTGACACTGGGGCCGAGCTCGGTAGATCGTCTTGCCGGTCCGGTCCTGCACCATGGCGATCGGGTACGGCATGCAATGCACGCCGTCGTTGGCCAGGGTGGCGTAGGCCGAGCCCATCTGGAGCGGTGAGACGGGCGATGTGCCGAGCGTCAGCGAGCACACGGGGTCGAGCGGGCTGGTGATGCCCATCCGGTGGGCAACCCGGGCCACCGCGGCCGGCCCCACCTGATCGATGACCTGGGCGAACACCACGTTGACCGAATCGGCCGTGGCCAGCCACAGGGGGTAGTTGCCCGAGCCCGGCTCGGCGTTGTGCAGGGTCCAGGTGTCCCCCCCGCCACAATGCGGGATCGTCTTCGGCGAGTCACCGTTGTAGACCGCGTTGGGCGAGATGCCCTGCTCCAGCGCGGCGGCCAGCGTGAAGGCCTTGAACGAGCTGCCCGCCGTTCGCCCGCCGCCCGGGTCCACCGCTAGGTCGTACTGATGCCGACTGAAGGGCCAGTTCCCCACCGCCATGGCCCGGATGGCACCGCTGCCGGGAGCGATGCTCACCAGGGCGGACTGGGGGAGGCCCGGCCCGGTCATCCGCTGGGCGATGGCTCGTTCCGCCTCGCGCTGCATCGAGGGGTCCAGGGTGGTGGTGATCCGCAGGCCTCCCTGGAAGAGTGCCCGCCTCCGATCGCGGGGCGTGGCTCCGAAGGCCGGATCCGAGAGGAAGCTGTGGATCACGTACTGGGTCCAAAAGGACGTCGGTCCCGAGTGCACGCTCGCGCGCCCCTGCGCCGAGAGGCGGACCGGTGTCGCCATGGCCCGCTGGAACCGGGACCGGGTGATCCAGCCGAGATCCAACAGGCTGGTAAGCACGGCACCCCGCCGGCCACGAGCCGCCTTCGGGTGCACCAGCGGGTCGTAGGCGGTGGGGGACTCGATCATCCCCGCCAGCAGTGCCGACTGCGGCAGCGTGAGCTGGCCGGGCTGCTCGGCGAAGTAGTAGCGGGCCGCCGCGGCGAACCCGTAGACGCCGTTGCCCAAGTAGACCTCGTTCATGTACATCGAGAGGATCCTGCGCTTGGGGTAGGTATGCTCCAGCCGGATCGCGTCCAGCGCCTCGTGGTACTTGCGGGCCAGGGTTCTCGCATCGCCGGTGATCGTGTCCTTGACCAGTTGTTGGGAGATCGTGGAACCGCCCTGCACGATCCGCCCGGCCGCCAGGTCCGCCAACAACGCTCGCACGGTCGACCGGATGTCGACCGCTCCGTGCTGGTAGAAGGCGTGGTCCTCGATGGCCAGCACCGAGCGCCGGGTCAGCCGGGGGTACGCGGAGAGCGGCACGAGCTTGCGGTCGAAGTTCAGATAGACGTGCTGGAGCACCGAGCCGTGGGAATCGAGGATCGTGGATCGCTCGGCCATCGGTGGGATGTGGAGCGGTGTGTTGATCGAGCCGAGGAACCGGCGATGGACGAAGTCCAGGGCCGTCCGAGCGCCGAAGGCGACCGGGAGCATCCCCACCAGCAGCAGGAAGGTGGTGACCATCACGATGGCCACGAACCTCCAAGGCCGGTACGCGGCCCGGGTGGAGACCGCGTCGATGAACCGGTCCCACGCCCGGCCGGGGGCGGTGGGCAGCCGCCGCACCCGTACAGCCGCTCGCGGGGGCCGGTGCGCGTCCCCGACACCCATCCACCC
>DASQQQ010000045.1:0-7301 GCA_035643355.1 Actinomycetota bacterium
GAGACGGTGCTGGCGCAGGCGCCGGACCCCGCCGACGGGGCGTTCCGAGTTCCGTCTCCGCAGGCGGGCTGATGGCGGATCTGCTCGAGCTGAGCGTCCACGAGGCGCTCGAGCGGATCGAGGCGCGCGAGGTCGGCCGCGACGAGCTGCTCTCGACCTACGTCGCCGCCGCGGCCGGGGACGAGCTCAACGCCTACCTCTGGCGGGCCGAACCCGGCAAGCCCGGCTGCGCCGGGCGCGGCGAGGGGCCGCTGGCCGGGATCCCGGTTGCGGTCAAGGACCTGTTCTGCACCGAGGGCGTCGAGACCACCGCCGGCTCGCGCATCCTCCAGGGACACCGGCCGCTCTACACGGCGACCGCCGTGCGAAGGCTGACGGACGCCGGCGCCCGGGTGCTCGGCAAGACCAACATGGACGAGTTCGCGATGGGCTCCTCCAACGAGAACTCGGCCTACGGCCCGGTGCGCAATCCCTGGGACCTCGGGACGGTGCCCGGGGGCTCGTCCGGGGGATCGGCCGCTGCGGTCGCCGCGGGAGAGGCGGTGTGGGCGCTGGGCACCGACACCGGGGGCTCGGTGCGCCAGCCGGCCGCGCTGTGCGGCGTGGTGGGCCTGAAGCCGACCTACGGCCTGATCAGTCGGTACGGGCTCATCGCGTTCGCCTCCTCGCTCGATACCGTGGGCACGTTCACACGATCGGTCCGCGACGCCGCGGTCCTGCTCTCGACGATCGCCGGCAAGGATCCGCTGGATGCCACCAGCCTGGACGAGCCCAGGCGTGACTACGCCGGGGATCTGGGGCAGGGTGTGGCGGGCCTCCGGGTCGGGGTGGTGCGCGAGACCTTCGGGCAGGGCGTCGAACCCGACGTGGCGTCCGCCGTACGCTCGGCCGTCGACCGCTTCGCCGCCCTCGGCGCCGAGGTCGGCGAGGCGTCGCTGCCGCACGCGGACTACGCGCTGTCCGCCTACTACCTGATCGCTCCCTCGGAGGCCTCCTCGAACCTGGCCCGGTACGACGGCGTCCGGTACGGGCTCCGGGTCCAGGGCCACGACTCGGTGGAGATGATGACGAAGACCCGAGGGGAGGGTTTCGGTCCGGAGGTGAAGCGCCGGATCATGCTGGGAACCTACGCGCTGTCCGCCGGCTACTACGAGGCCTACTACGGGCAGGCCCAGAAGGTCCGCACGCTGATCATCCGGGACTACGAGCACGCGTTCGAGCGGTTCGACCTGCTGGTCTCACCCACCTCGCCCACCACGGCGTTCCGTCTGGGGGAGCGGACCGAGGATCCTTTGGCGATGTACCTGTCGGACGTCTTCACGATCCCGGCCAACCTGGCTGGGGTCCCGGCCGTCTCCATCCCCTGCGGGCTGGACCGGCGGGGACTACCGATCGGCCTCCAGCTCACCGCCCCGGTGCTCCAGGAGGCCCGCCTCCTGGCCGCCGCCGACGCCGTCGAGCAGGAACTCGCCTTCGAGGAGGTCCCCCCGCTCCTGCGTGATGCCTGAGCTCGAGACCCGGGTGGCCCGCTCGGAGCCCGCCGAGATGATCAGGGCCACCGCCCCCACGATCGTGCCGCCCGCCACGACCGTCCGCAACCCGACGGACTCGCCGAGGATCAGCCATCCCAAGAACACCGCGACGATGGGGTTCACGTACGCGTAGGTCGAGACCAGCGGCGTACGAGCGTTCCGGAGCAGCCAGACGTAGCAGGTGAAGCCCACCCAGGAGCCCACCGCGATCAGGTACAGGAGAGCGAGCACCGAGCGGGCGGAGAAGGCGGCCGGATCGACCTGGGTGAACTCGCCCCGCACCCCGGCCAGGACGATCAGCGCGGCCCCCCCCACCACCATCTCCATGCCGGCACCGACCAGGGGTCGAGCCGGCAGCGCCGCCGTGCGCGAGTAGAGCGAGCCGGCCGTCCAGCAGATGGTCGCGCCGATCATGACCAGCATCCCCGACAGCGGAGCCGTGGTCCCACTGGCCCCATCCACCAGCAGCGCGGCACCGCCGAACCCCAGGATCAACCCGGCGACCGTGACCCATCCATGCCGATGGCGCAGCAGGATCCGGTCCACGAGCGCCATCCAGAGCGGGACCAGCGCCACCATCAGCGAGGCGATCCCCGAGGGGACCGTGCGCTCGGCCAGGACCACGCCCCCGTTGCCCCCCACGATCAAGCCCAGCCCCACCAGCAGGGCGGAGCGCCACTGCAGCGGGCCAGGGCGATCGGCGTCCCGGTCACCGCGGCGGATCGCCCACGCGTACAGCACCCCGCCGGCCACCAGGAACCGGATCCCCGCCGCCAGGAGCGAGGGCAGGGTCTCGTTCATGATGCGGATCGCCAGGTAGGTCGTGCCCCAGACCACGTAGACGGCGCCGAGCGCGGCCCAGATCAGGGGGATGGAGGCCCGGGCATGCTGGGGCTGAGCCGTCCGGGACATGGGCACCAGGATAGGGCTCCCCGCGCTCGGTGCCCGGCGGCTACCCTCCGGGTGCGTGCGCCGAACCCGTTAAGCTCACGGACGGCATGACGGACACGCTGACCACCCGCGGCTACGAGGCCGTCATCGGGCTGGAGTGCCACGTGGAGCTCTCGACCCGGACCAAGATGTTCTGCGGCTGCCGCAACGAGTTCGGGGCCCCGCCGAACACCAACGTCTGTCCCGTCTGCCTGGGGCTGCCGGGCTCGCTCCCGGTGCCGAACGAGCGGGCGATCGAGTACATCGTGCGGATCGGACTGGCCCTGAACTGCCGGATCGCCCCCCACTCGCTCTTTCACCGGAAGAACTACTTCTATCCGGACATGCCGAAGGACTTCCAGATCTCCCAGTACGACCTCCCGATCTGCGTGGGTGGTCATCTCGACGTCGACGTGGATGGCCGGGCACGCCGGATCGGGATCACCCGCGTGCACATGGAGGAGGACACCGGTAAGACCTCGCACCTGGGGGGGACCGGTCGCATCGGTCGGGCCAGCGCAGCGCTGGTCGACTACAACCGCGCCGGGGTCCCGCTGGTGGAGGTGGTCTCCGAGCCCGACCTGCGGTCGGCGGAGGAGGCGCGCGCGTACCTGGTCGAGCTCCGGGCCACGCTGGAGGCCCTCGGCGTCTCCGACGTCCGGATGGAGGAGGGGTCGCTCCGTTGCGATGCGAACATCTCGGTCCGTCCGGTGGGGGCCGACACGCTCGGCACGAAGGTCGAGATCAAGAACCTCAACTCCGTCCGCTCGCTGGAGCGGGCGCTCCGCTTCGAGCAGGGCCGACAGGTCGATGCGTTGGAGCGGGGCGAGCCGCTGCTGCAGGAGACGCGCCACTTCGACGAGGACAGGGGCAGCACGCACACCCTGCGGTCGAAGGAGGAGGCCTTCGACTACCGGTACTTCCCCGAGCCGGATCTGCCGCCGCTCGAGCCGATCGAGGCCTGGGTGGAGGAGATCCGCAGCTCACTGCCCGAGCTCCCGGCGGCCCGTCGGCAGCGCCTGATCCACGAGCATGGCCTCAAGGCCGAGCAGGCCGCCATCGTGGGAGGGGACCGAGGAGCCACGGAGTACCTCGAGCGGACGGTGGCCCTCGGTGCGCCGGCGGGGCGGGTGGCCACGTGGATGACGCAGGACATCGCCGCCTACCTGAACCGGACCGGGAAGGACTGGAGCGAGCTCTCGAAGGACTTCCCTCCGGAGGCGCTCGCCGAGCTGCTGGCGCGGGTGGAGCGGGGCGAGCTCTCGTCCACTGGCTCCAAGACGGCCTTCGGGATCGCCGTGGGGACCGGGAGGCTCCTGGAGGACGTGATTCGGGTGGAGGGGCTGCGGCGGGTCTCGGACACCTCCCAGCTCGAGGCGTGGGTGGACGAGGCGATCGCCGAGAACCCCGCGCTCGTCGAGCAGTTCCGCGGCGGGAAGACACCCGTGATCAACGCCCTGGTCGGCCAGGTCCTGAGGCGATCCCCCTCCGCGGACCCCCAGGCCGTGATGGAGCTCCTGCGGGCCCGTCTCTCAGGGTCCTGACGCCCGGGGGAGCGGCCCCGTGAGCACCGGTCGCGGGGAGCCCAAGCGGTACCCCTGGTGGCAGCTGATCCTGCTCGGGCTGGTGGCCATGGTCGAGGCGGTGCTGGTCCGTCCGCTGCGGCGCCTGTGGGTCTCAGACGAGCCGCTCGATACCTACGCGCTCGTCCACATGGCCAGCGCCGCCGGGGACGGGATGGTGGCCATCGCCCTGGCCGGCTCGATCTTCTTCGACATCCCGGTGGGCGAGGCCAAGGTGCGGGTCGCCCTGTACCTCCTGTTGACGATGGCCCCGCTGGCGGTGGCGGGGCCGATCCTGGTGGTCCTGCTGGATCGAGCCGGTCCCCGGCGAGCCATCTCCGCCACGGCCGCTGCCGGTCGTTCGCTGGTCGCCGTGATCGCCGCCCCGAGGGTGGGCTCCCTCCTGCTGTTCCCCTTGGCCTTCTTCCTCCTCGTGCTGTCGAAGGTCCACGGCATCACGAAGAACGGGCTGACGATGGCCTACGCGGGGCGAGAGGAGGGGCTGGTCCGGGCGAACGCGCGCCTGGGCCGGATCGCGGTCGCCGGCGTGGTCCTGGCGGCCGTCCCGGGTGTCCTGCTCCTGAAACTGGGCAGCGCGCATGCGGTCTTGTACGGGGCCGCCATCGTGTACGCGCTCACCACCGCGCTCAACCTCCGCCTGCCACACCCGAGGGTCCCGCGGATCCGGGGCCGGGTGGGGCCGCGCGGGGCGCTGCCCGCTCTGACGGCGCCGGCGGTCGGAGCGGCGGGGCTCCGAGCGGCGAACGGGTTCCTGCTCTTCCTGCTGGCCTTCGCGCTCCGGAGGAGCGGTCAACCGGCCTGGTGGTACGGGATCCTCGGCGCCGCGGCGACGGGGGGCCTGTTCGCGGCAGACCTCCTGGCGCCGCGCCTACCCACGTCGTGGCGGGAGGAAGCCGTCGTGGTGGCCTGTGTCATCGGGGCCGGTCTGGGAGCGGTGGTGGCCTTCGCCGCGTTCTCCCTGCCGGTGCTGACGCTCTTCGCGCTCATCGTGGGAGCCTCCGGGGAGCTCGGTCGGCTGGCCTTCCAGAGCCTGATGCAAGGAGCGGCACCGGGCGGTGCCCACGGGCGGGTGTTCGTACGCTACGAGGTGATCTTCCAGCTCTCCTGGGTGGCGGGGGCACTGCTGCCCTCGATGCTGCCGATCGAGTTCCGGGAGGGATTCTTGATCCTGTTCGGGCTCTACCTCATCGCGGGGATCGGATACCTCGCCCCCCAGCACCTGGTGCAACGGGGCGGCCCCGACTGATCGCGCGCAGACACCGGCAGCGATGCCGGGTGTCCTATGCTGGGCCGGTCTGTCCGAGTCGGACAAGGAGGAAGCGGGATGGCGGAGTGGATGACGGTCGGCGAAGCCGGAGACGTGGCCGAGGGCGATGTCAACTCCTACTCGGTGGGGGACCGGTCCGTGGCGGTGGCCAACGTGGACGGCAAGCTCTTCGCGTTCGACGACGTCTGCAGCCATCAGCAGTGCTCGCTGTCCGAGGGCGACCTGGACGACACGGTGATCGAGTGCCCCTGCCACGGGAGCCAGTTCGACGTCACCACGGGCGACGTGGTCGAGGGTCCGGCCGCGGACCCCATCGACACCTTCGAGGTCCGGGAGGGAGAGGGCCAGCTCGAGGTCTCGGTGGAATAGCGGGCACCCGGCCGCCGTTGCAGCGGGACGATGCCTACCCACGTCATCCTCGGGGCAGGCCTGGCCGGTGGCACGGCCGCGGCCACCCTGCGCGACGAGGGGTTCGAGGGCCGGATCGTGCTGATCGGTGAGGAGCCTCGAGCCCCGTACGAACGTCCCCCACTGTCCAAGGAGTACCTGCGGGGCGAGGAGGCGGACCCCCTCTTCGTTCGCCCACCCGGGTGGTTCGGGGAGCATGAAGTGGAAACGCGGTTCGGCGAGCGAGCCCGGGCCGTGGACGCGGCCGATCGCACCGTCGTGCTCGACTCGGGGGATCGGATCGGCTTCGACGCCCTCCTCGTCGCCACCGGCAGCCGGAACCGGAGACTGGCGGTGGAGGGAGCGGATGTGCCCGGCGTCTTCCAGCTCCGGACCCTGGAGGATGCCGATCGGATCCGCGCGGCGGCCGCCGGCGCCGCCCGCGCCGTGCTGGTGGGCGCGGGGTTCATCGGATGCGAGGCGGCGGCCTCGCTCCGCTCCCTGGGCCTCGAGGTGGCGGTGGTCGAATTCTTCGCCACTCCTTTGCAGCGCGTGCTGGGGGCCGAGCTCGGCGGGGTGATCGAAGGGCTCCACCGCGATCACGGCTGCGAGATGGTTCTCGGCGAGGCCGTCGAGCGCTTCGAGGGCACCGACCGGTTCGAGGCCGTGATCACGCAGGGTGGCCGGCGGGTCGAGGGCGACTTCGCGGTGGTCGGCGTGGGCGTCGAGCCGGCGACCGAGATCCTCGAGAGCTCCGGCGTCCTGCTGGACGGCGGCGTCCTGGTGGACGCGGCGCTCCGCACGAACGTGCCCGGGATCCTCGCCGCGGGGGACGTGGCGCGGCACGATCATCCCCGGTTCGGGCCCATCCGCGTGGAGCACTACGACAACGCCATCAAGATGGGACAGGCGGCGGCCCGGAACATGCTGGGACGGGACGAGATCTTCGACGATCCGCACTGGTTCTGGTCCGATCAGTACGACGCCCAGATCCAGATGTCCGGGTTCGCCACCGGATGGGACCGGTTGGTTTACCGTGGAGACGTGGACGAGCGACGGTTCGCGGCCTTCATGCTGCAGGAGGGGGTCCTGGTGTCCGCGTTCAGCATGAACTGGCCTCGCGATGTCCGCCGGGCCAAAGCGCTGATCGCGGCGGGCGCCCGACCGGATCCCGAGCTGCTGACGGACCCCGAGGTGGATCTGCGGCGGCTGGTCCCCGGCGAGGCGGTGGAACGGGCATGATCGGACCCCAGATCACCCATGTCCCATGCGACCTGAACCAGCAGCGCAAGCGGCAGGAGGCCCGCCGGGACTCGGTGGCACGTGCCGTGGCCCGACGGCTGGGCAGACGGTCACTGTGGGACCGGGTGCTGCGACGGCAACCGCGGCGCCCCGAGCTCACCGCCGAAGACCTGCGCCTGCCGGAGGGCGAGGACGTCCACCACAGCCTGCTCTACTGATAGGCTGCGCGCCACGGCGCGGCCCCGGCGCCGACCGATCACCGACCGAGATCCCATGAGGAGTGAACGTCCCGTGGACAGGCCCGAGATCATCCTGGCTCCCGGCCCGACGCCCATCCCGCACGAGGTGCTGCTCGCTCAG
>DASQQQ010000046.1:0-3564 GCA_035643355.1 Actinomycetota bacterium
ATCGAGTACTCGCACCGCTTCCTGGGCGTGGTGGTCGGCGTCCTGATCCTGCTGACGGCCTGGTACGCCTGGCGCCGCAGGCGGGGGGACGCCCTCGTCGTCTGGCCGGCCCTGCTCGCCGTCCCCCTGGTCCTCGTGCAGGGCGCGATCGGGGCGGGGAGGATCTTCGTCGGCCCCAACCCCTGGATCGTCACAGTCCACCTGCTCGTCGCCATGGCCGTCGTCGCGACCGTCATGGTCACGGCCGCCTCGGCGACGGTGCCCGAGGGAGGCGGCGAGCCCGAGCATCCCGGGATCGGCCCGCTCGCCTGGACCACGCTCTGGGCGACGGCGGCCGTCCTGCTGATCGGCGCCTACGTCCGGGGCGCCCACGCGAGCCTCGTCTTCCTCGACTGGCCCCTGATGGACGGGACGATCGTCCCCCGACTGGGGGGCGAGGCCGCCCTCGTGACGTTCCTGCACCGGGGCCTGGCGGCCGTCGCCGTCGTGCTCGGCGGCATGCTGGCGTTCCGGTCCCGGCGCTCCCCCCACCGGTCGATCCGTCTCCTCGGCTGGGCCGCCTTCGGCCTGCTGCTGCTCCAGGCGGGGATCGGGGGCGCCGTGGTGCTGACGCGCCTCGCCCCGGTGGCCGTGGCCGGCCACGTCGCGGGCGGCAGCCTCGCATGGGCCGCGCTCGTGGCCCTCCTGACCGTGGATGGCCGACTCCGGCGCCGGGCGGAGGGCGGCGAGCGGCCGACGGCCCGTCAGGTGGCCGGGGCCTACGCGCAGCTGATGAAGCCCGACATCATCGTCCTCCTGCTCATCACGACGGTCCCCACGATGATCCTGGCGGCGGGCGGGCTGCCCCCCGCCGGCCTCATCGCGGCCACGCTCGTCGGCGGCACGATGGCGGCCGGCGGCGCCAACGCCCTCAACCACTACTTCGACCGGGATATCGACGAGGTCATGGCCAGGACCCGTTCGCGTCCGATCCCGGCCCACGCGATCGCGCCCGACCGGGCCGCGTGGTTCGGCGCCTCCCTGTCGGGCCTGTCGTTCGTGTGGCTGGCCACCACCGTCAACCTGCTGGCCGCGACCCTCGCCCTCTCGGCGATCGCCTTCTACGTGGGCGTCTACACCCTGTGGATGAAGCGCTCCACCCCGCAGAACATCGTGATCGGTGGCGCGGCCGGGGCCGTTCCGGTCCTGGTCGGCTGGGCGGCGGTCACCGGCACCGTCGGGCTCCCGGCCTGGCTGCTGTTCGCCGTCGTGTTCTTCTGGACCCCCCCGCACTTCTGGGCCCTGTCGATGAAGTACGCGGGCGACTACGCGGAGGCGGGGGTGCCGATGCTGGTCGTCGTCCGGGGCGGCCGGGAGACGGCCGTCCAGATCGTGCTGTACGCGATCCAGACCGTGGCCGTCTCGCTGCTCCTCGCCCCCGCGGCGGGGATGGGGCCGACCTACCTGTTCGCTGCCGGCGCGCTCGGGGCGGCGTTCGTCTGGTACGCGGCCGGGGTGCTGCGCGGCGGCACGACCCGCGCGGCGATGCACCTGTTCACCTTCTCGATCACCTACCTCGCGCTGCTGTTCGGCGCCGTGGCCCTGGACACGCTGGCGGGGGCGGCCGCATGACCGCGTTCCTCGTCGAGCTGATACGCAACCATGGCTGGCACGCGATCGGCGAGCTCGCCGCCCTGGCTCTGATCACCGTGTTCACCGTCCTGTACGCGACCGCGCTCGTCCGGGGACGGGTGCGTGCAGTCCGGTGCCCGTCGTGCGGACGGCTGGCCTCGCGGGCCCGCCCGACGTGCCCCCGGTGCGGGACCACCCTGGAGACGACCTGAGCGCGTTTCGGGGACCGGGGGGGGCCGTGATATCGTTCTGCGCTGCGGCCGGGGGGCGACCCGACCGCCCACGGATCTGATGGGTTTCGATCGCGCGCGCAGAACGAAGGCATCCCGCAGGCGGCTCCGGCTGGCCGCGTTCATCGCCGTCCTCGCCGCCGCCCTCCTCGCCGCCTGCTCCCGGGGCCTCCCCCAGAGCAGCCTGGAGCCCGCCGGTCCTCGCGCCGAACGGATCGACACCCTCTTCCAGGTCGTCTTCTGGATCGCCGCCGGCGTGTTCGTGCTGGTGGAAGGGGCGATCGTCTACGTGAGCATCCGGTACCGGCGCCGCAAGGGCCGCGAGGACGCCCCCGTGCAGATCCACGGCAACACCCGGCTCGAGATCATCTGGACCGTGGTCCCCGCCCTGATCCTGGCCGGCCTGGCCTTCCCGACCGTGTCCACGATCTTCGACCTGTCCCGGCAGCCCAGGGGCGAGAACGTGCTCCACGTCGACGTGATCGGCCACCAGTGGTGGTGGGAGTTCCAGTACCCCGACCTCGACATCGTGACGGCGAACGAGCTCCACATCCCCGTCGGCACGGAGGTCGCGCTCACCCTCCAGTCCAAGGAGACGCCGGGCGGGCTCGCCGGCTTCAACGACCAGGGCAAGCCGATCCCCCAGAACGCGATCCCGGTGATCCACAGCTTCTGGGTGC
The DNA here is from genome assembly GCA_035643355.1 of Actinomycetota bacterium. Taxonomy (GTDB): domain Bacteria; phylum Actinomycetota; class UBA4738; order UBA4738; family HRBIN12; genus DASQQQ01. Next base: position 2,522 of record DASQQQ010000046.1, read on the forward strand.
CCCGCCTCAGCGGGAAGCAGGATCTCGTCCCCGGCCACGTCGAGCACCTGTCGATGGCGGCCGACGAGCCGGGGACCTACCGGGGGCAGTGCGCGGAGTTCTGCGGCACCTCCCACGCGAACATGCGCCTGCGGGTGATCGCCCAGACGCAGGCCGACTTCGAGGGCTGGACCGCGACCATGCAGCAGCCGCCCGCGATGCCCGAGCCGGGGAGCCCGGCCGCGAAGGGGGCCGAGCTCTTCCAGAACTTCGGCAACGGGTCCTGCCTCGCGTGCCACTCGGTCGACCCCGCGCTGGGCGGGACCGTGGCCCCGAACCTCCGGGGCCTGGCCGGCCGCCAGACCTTCGCCGCGGGCCTGTTCGAGGTCAACGAGAAGAACCTGCGCCGGTGGCTGGAGAACCCCCGCGCGATGAAGCCCGGGGTCGTGATGCCCGACTACGGACTGGACCAGGAGCAGATCGAGGCGATCGTCGCCTACCTGCTCACGCTGAAATGATGGGCTGGGTGATGCACTGATGGCGATCGCGCAACCGCTCCCCCGCACCTCGATCTTCCAGCGGCCGACGGCCACCACCGGCCTCTGGTCCTGGATCACGACGGTCGACCACAAGCGGATCGGCCTCCTCTACGGCGTGACCGCCTTCGGGTTCTTCCTCGTGGGGGGGATCGAGGCCCTGCTGATCCGCTGGCAGCTCGCCACGCCGAACGGAACCTTGCTCGATGCCGAGAGCTACAACCAGCTCTTCACGATGCACGGGCTCACGATGATCTTCCTCGTCGTGATGCCGCTGTCCGCCGCCTTCTTCAACTACCTCGTCCCGCTGATGATCGGCGCCCGCGACGTCGCCTTCCCCCGGCTGAACGCGTTCAGCTACTGGGTGTTCCTGTTCGGCGGTCTGTTCATCTACTCCTCGTGGTTCCTCGGCGGCGCCCCCGACGGCGGGTGGTTCGGCTACGCGCCGCTCTCGAGCCAGTCGCCCGGCATCAACATGGACTACTACGCGGTGGGCCTGCAGATCGTCGGTCTCGGGTCCCTGCTGTC
>DASQQQ010000047.1:0-2092 GCA_035643355.1 Actinomycetota bacterium
ATGATGGCCCAGGTCCGTGGGCCCGACGCCACCGTTCCCCTCGGAAGCCGTACGTCGAGCTCGAACCCCTCGAACTCGTAGATCATCGAGAGCCCCTCGGGGGCTCACGCCATCTCCAGCTCGTCTTCACGTCCTCTTCACGCACCCTTCAAGCGAGGATCTCATCCGGGAGCACGCCCGGAGGAGCGGGTTCCGGCCGACAAGATCACCGAGGTCCACACCATGTTCGACCCCGCCACGGGGCACTGCTGATGGACCCGCGGGGGCCGCGCCGGCCGGTTCGGCGGCGCCGTCCGCCCCTCGCGGGCGCCTCGAATCATCCTCCATCCGCCACCCTCACCCGCTCGGCCGCCAGCACCCGCAGGGCCCGCAGGTCCACCTTGCCCGTGCCGAGGGTGGGGATGCCCTCCAGCGCGAACAGGCAATCCGGTCTGGGCAGCCAGAGCCGGGGCAGGTCGGTGCGGCGGAGCCGTTCCCACAGCTCGTCGGCCGTGAGGTCCGTCCCCGTGTAGAACGCTACCAGGCGCTCGCCCCGGGCCGCGTCGGGCACCGCGGTCACCGCGGAGCGCCCTTCGCCCAGCACGGCGTCGATGGCCTCCTCGATCTTCAGGTGCGGCACCATCTCGCCGCCGATCTTGCTGAAGCGAGACAGCCGGTCGGTGATGGTGATGAAGCCGTCCTCGTCGATCGTGGCGATGTCCCCCGTCACGTACCAGCCGTCACGGATCGCCTCGGCCGTGCGCTCCGGCTGCTTCAGGTAGCCCCGCATGAGGTTGGGGCCTCGGACGAGCAGGAGCCCCTCGCGGCCGACGAGGGGACCCTCACCTGTCTCCAGATCCACCACCTTCGCCCTCACGCCGGGGATGGGTCTGCCGACCGATCCGGCTTTCGTACCGACCTCCACCGTCATTCCGTCGAGGACGACGTCGGGCCGGTTGATGGCCACCACCGGCGACATCTCGGTACAGCCGTAGCCTTCCAGAGGCCACACCCCGTACTTCTCGCGGAACGCGCAGGCCAGGGGCGCGCGCAGCTTCTCAGCACCCACCACAACGTAGCGGAGGTGGGCGAACTGCTCCGGCGTCACCCGGCGTAAGTAGGCCGCGCAGAAGGTCGGCGTGCTGATCACCATGGTCGCCCGGTACCGCTCGGCCAGCTCGCCCACGGTCTTCGCGTCCATGGGGTTGGGATGGTACACGACGCCGGCGCCCTGGAGGAGGGGGAACCAGAACGTGCCCGTGAAGCCGAAGGCGTGGAAGAAGGGCAGCACGCCGATGAACCGATCCTCCGGGTAGAGGGAGAACACGTCCCCCAGGGCGTCCACGTTGGCCAGCACGTTGGCGTGGGAGATCATCACCCCCTTCGGCTCGCCGCTGCTGCCGCTGGAGAAGATCACGGTGGCCAGGGAGTCGGGGGTCACGCCACGTCCGCCGTACCGCCGCCGGAGGAGGCCGAGGGGAGCGAGGCGCGCCTCCAGAAACGCGAGGAGCCGCCGCCCGGCACCGATCGCCGATCCCAGCTCCTCCAGGAAGATCATGCCGGGGGTCCCGGCGACGTTCGCCCTTTCGAGGAAGCGTCTCGAGGTGACGATCGTGCGGATGCCGCTCTCGGCCACCGCGGCCTCCATGGCGTCGGGCCCGATGGTGAAGTTCAGGTTCACCGGAACGCGGCCGGCCGACAGCAGGGCGAGGTTGGCGAGGGCGCCCCCCACCGAAGCCGGCAGCAGGACGCCGACGGTGCGCTCTCCAGGGGTCCGCCGAGCGAGAACGGAGGCCAGGGCCAGGGAGGCGGTCAGAGCCCTGCCGAAGCTGAGCTCCCGGCCCGTGGTGTCGGCCAGGGCGAGGCGGCCCCAGTGCCGCCGGGCCTCGCGCATGAAGCCGGTGTGCAGCAGGTCCGCTGGCGGCCGTCGATACGCCTGCACGGCCCACCTCCCCGTCGGGGATCGGAAGGAAGGGGCCGCCCATCCGGTGGTGCCTTCGGGCGGGGTGCGAACCCCGAGGGCGGTCCGGGGGTCGGTCGGTCTTCAGGATCGGCGCCGCAATCCATCCGTGTCAAGGATCTCCACCGCCGTGGAGGGGCAATGCGCGGAGAC
>DASQQQ010000048.1:0-5766 GCA_035643355.1 Actinomycetota bacterium
GAGGTCGGTCGACAGGTACAGGCCGTGCGGCTCGAGCAGGCCACGGCACGCTCCGAACGAGCTCTTGCCGACCGCGTCGAAGACCACGTCGTACCGCTGATCGTCCTTCCGGAAGTCCTCGGTCGTGAAGTCGATGATCCGCTCGGCGCCCAGTCCGCGCACCAGCTCCGCGTGCTCGCCGCGGCACACGGCGGTCACGTGCGCCCCCATGCTCTTCAGGATTTGGACCGCCGCCGATCCGATCCCGCCGGTCCCGCCGTTGACCAGCACGCGCTGCCCCGGCCGGACCCCGGCCCCCTCGATGTTCGTCATGGCGTAGTGGGCGCCCTCGGTGCTGGGGGCGACCTCCTCGAACGTCCTGCCCTGGGGCATGGTGGCGAGCGCCCCGTCCTCGGCGATCGTCAGTTGCTCGGCGTGCGCGCCGAACCCGTCCGCCGCGTACCCGAACACCCGGTCGCCGACCCCGAACCGGGTGACGCCGCTGCCCACGGCCTGGATCACCCCGGCGAACTCACCGCCCAGGATCGGCACCTTCGGCCGGACGACCCCGGTGAGGGACCGGGCGAACCACGGGTGGCCGGCCCGGATGCCGCAGTCGGTCCGGTTCACCGTCGTCGCGTGCACCCGGACCAGCACCTCCCGATCGACCCGCGTGGGGGTGGGCACCTCGGCGAGCCGGATCACCTCCGGCGGGCCGTACCGGGTGCAGAGGGCGGCCTTCATGTCCCCAACCCTAGCCGTCAGCTCGTCTGCCTCCCGACCCGGGGCCGACGGAGAGGGCGGCACGAGGTCCTTACGTGCGGGGCGCCTCCGGATCCCCCAGGACGGCGTCCAGCCGATCCAGCAGCAGATCGGCTTCATCGCGTGAGATCACCAGCGGGGGTCGGATCTTCAGCACGTTCTCACCGCGGCCGGTCGAGCCGATCAGGACGCCCGCCTCGCGCATCCCGTTCAGGACCGCCTCGGTCTCCTCGGCTGCCGGATCCCGCTCCGCACGATCGCGGACCAGCTCCACGCCGATCAGCAGCCCCATCGAGCGGACGTCCCCGATCCACGCATGCCGATCCATCAGCCTGGTCAGCCCCGCGCGCAGGTGCTGGCCGATCTGGGCCGCGTGGGGGAGCAGCTCCTCCTCGTCGAGCACATCGAGCACCGCGAGCGCCGCCTCACAGGCCACCGGGTTGCCCCCGAACGTGCTGAACCACTCGGTCGAGCGGGCGAACCGGTCCACGATGTCCGCCCTGGTGATCACCGCCGCCACCGGGTGGCCGTTGCCCATCGGCTTGCCCAAGGTGACGACGTCCGGCACCAGGCCGTGGGCCTGGAACCCCCACAGGTGCGACCCCGGGCGGCCGAAGCCCGTCTGGACCTCGTCGGCCACGAACAGCCCGCCGGCGTCCCGCCACCGGCGCACCGCCTCCTGCAGGTAGGCGGGCGGGGGCGCAAAGATGCCGTCGCTGGTGAACCCGGGGTCCACGAACATCGCCGCCGGGGCGATGCCGCGCCCGGCCAGCTCGTCCAGGGCCCGGTCCACGAACCCCGCGTACCCGAGCTCCCAGCCCTCTTCCTCGCGGCGGATCGGACCCCGGTAGCCGTCGGGAGCCGGGATCCTGGCCACGTGCGGCGGTATCGAGCCCTCCCGCCAGGTCTCCGGCGACAGCTCGGCGATCGCGGTGGAGACGCCGTGGTAGGCGTACTCGCTCACCAGGCCACCCCGGCCGCCGGTGAAGGTGGTCGCCAGGCGCCAGGCCAGATCGTTCGCCTCGCTCCCCGAGTTCACGAGCAGCACGGTGTCCAGGCCGTCCGGCATCGTGCCGATCAGCCGCTCGGCGAGCTCGAGCGCCGAGCGGTGCAGGTAGCGGGTGTTCGTGTTCAGCGTGCGGGCCTGCCGGGCGATCGCCGCCACCACCCGAGGATGGCTATGTCCCACGACGGGGACGTTGTTGTAGGCGTCCAGGTACCGGCGGCCCTCGGCATCGGTCATCCAGGCGCCCCGGGCCTCCACCATGTGGATCGGGCGCTCGTACGACAGCGGCGAGATCGCCGAGCCGAGCAGCCTGCTCCGGCGCTCGATCAGCTGCTCCGTCGTGGAGGGGGGCCGGGCCCTGCCGCCGGTGGCGGACAGCACGGCGCCCCGCACCCGGGCCCGCCAGCCCTCGATCCCCAGCTCGTCGAAGATCCCGAGCATCGTCCAGGCGCCCTGGTCCCAGCCCGAGATGTACTCGGCGTTGTCGGGGTGGGCCCGGACCCGCCAGGCCGAGATCACCACGCTCGTGGTCCACCGCGCCAGCAGCAGCTCGGGTAGCAGGTCGAGCTCCTCGTCGGTCAGCGGCGTGACCGAGGTGAACCCGGCCGCGACCGCGGCCAGGGCCTCGAGGTGGTCGGGCCGCTCGCCCACGAGCGGTTCGGCCGTGGCCACCAGGTCGCAGACCAGGGCACTGTGGCCCATGTCGCCGAAGTCCAGCACCCCGGTGATTCGCTGATCCTGGTCCAGCAGGGCGTTGTCCAGCGTGAGGTCGTTGTGGATCACCTGGGCCCGGAGCTGCTCGAAGACGGGGGCGACGTGGTCCTGGTACCGGTCCAGGACCCGTTCCACCAGGCCTCGCCGGCGCTGGTCCTCGATGTTGCCGATCAGCTCGCGCAGTCGCATCGCGTGCCGCAGGTTCCACAGCAGCGGGTGCCCGGCCGCGGGGTGGAAGAACCCCCGGAGGGCTCGGCCGAGCTCGGCCGCGCACACGCCGAAGCCGCGCACGGCCTCCAGGGTCAGGTCGCCCGCCTCCACCTTCCGCCCGGGCATGAACGTGACCAGCCGGACCAGGTGCGGGCGGCCGTCGTCATCTTCGATCGAGGCGTGGAAGTGCCCCTCGAGGGTGGGGGCGATCCGCATCACGGGCAGTCCGGGAGCGGTGCGGGCGATGTGGAGCATGGCCCGGGTCTGCATGTCGACCACGGCCGGATCCTCCACCGCGTTGCTGATCTTCAGCACCCAGCTCGGGCCGTCGGGGACCTCGATCCGGAAGTTCTGGTCGCGCTCGCTCTCCAGGGGCGAGGCCGTCCCCCGGACGCCGAAGGCGGATGCCGCGACCTGTTCGGCCTCGCGCGCCTCGAACGTGGGGACCGGGCCGTCGAGGGGGTTGGGGACCGGGCCGGCGGCCGGGCCGTCGAGGGGGTGGGCGAGGGCGTCTGCGAGGGGCCGGGCGAGGGCGTCTGCGAGGGGGCGGTCGTCCACCGCTTCGGGGTCCGTCTCCTCCACCGATCGCTCCTTTGGCCCGGGCTCGGGGCGCCCAGTGTAGGCTCCCGCTCGGTGAAGGACCGCGCCCGCGTCGTGATCGTCGGTGGTGGGGTGGGTGGATGCAGCCTCGCCTACCACCTGGCCAAGCTCGGTCTCACCGACGTGGTCCTCCTCGAGAAGGGCGAGCTGACCAGCGGGTCCACCTGGCACGCGGCGGGGCTCTGCACGCAGTTCAACGCGAGCCTGCACCTCACCAAGCTCCTGATGGACAGCCTGGAGCTGTACCGGTCGCTGGAGGCCGAGACTGGGCAGGCGGTCGGCCTGCACGAAGTGGGGAGCATCCGCCTGGGCACCAGGGGCGAGCGGATCGACGAGTTCCGCCGGGCGCAGGGCCGGGCCCGGGTGGCCGGTCTGCCCTTCGAGCTGATCGGCCCCGAGCGGATCCGCGAGCTCTGCCCCCTGCTCTCGCTGGACGACGTCCTGGGCGCCGCGTACCTGCCGACCGACGGGCACGTCGACCCCGCGGGCGTGACGAACGCGATGGCCCGGGGCGCGGCCGCGCTGGGGGTGGCGATCGAGCGCCGCACCCGCGTCACGGGCCTGTCGCCCACCGCCGAGGGGGGGTGGCAGGTGCACACCGAGCGGGGGGCGATCGCGTGCGAGATCGTGGTGAACGCCGCCGGCATGTGGGCGCCCGAGGTGGGCAGGCTCGCCGGCGTCTCCCTGCCGATCGTTCCCCTCCAGCACGAGTTCATCGTCACCGACCGGATCGAGGCTCTGGACGACCTGCCCGGCGAGATCCCCGTGGTCCGCGATTCCGATCGCTCGTTCTACGTCCGGGCCGAGGGCGAGGGCCTGATCGTCGGACCGTTCGAGCCCCAGCCCCGGGCCTGGGCGGTGCAGGGCATCCCCGAAGGGTTCGAGCAGCGGCTGCTCGAGCCCGACCTCGACCGGCTCGAGGGCGTCCTCGAGCTGGCCACCGACCGGATCCCGGCCCTGGCCGAGGTGGGGATCATGCGCGTGGTCAACGGTCCCGACGGCTACACGCCCGACGGCGGCTGCCTGATGGGCTGGGTCCCGGGGGTGCGGAACCTGTTCGTACTGGCCGGCTTCAGCATCTTCGGGATCGTGTTCGGCGGCGGGGCGGGCCGATACGCGGCGGAGTGGATCGTCGACGGCCAGCCGAGCGAGGACATGTGGGACGTCGACGTGCGCCGGTTCGGCCCGTACGCGGCGGCGGCCCCGTTCCTGGTCGCCAGGGCCCTGGACGTCTACGCGCGCGAATACGCGATCCACTTCCCCCACGAGGAGCACGCCGCGGGCCGCCCGGTGAAGACCGACCCGCTGTACGAGCGGCTCGGTGAGCGCGGGGCGGTCTTCGGCTTCCGCTTCGGCTGGGAGCGACCGCTGTGGTTCGCCCCGCCCGGCACCGAGCCGCGCGAGGAGCCCACGTTCCGCCGGCCGAACTGGTTCGAGCACGTCGGCCGGGAGTGCCGCGCGGTGCGGGAGGGGGTCGGGGTCCTGGACCAGACGAGCTTCGGCACGTACGAGGTGCGCGGGCCGGGCGCGTCGGCGTTGCTCGATCACCTGTGCGCGAACGTCCTGCCCGGCCGCGACGGGCGCATCGTGGTCACCCAGATGCTGACCGAGCGCGGTGGGATCGAGTGCGACCTCACGGTCACGCGGCTCGGCCCGGATCGGTACTACGTGGTGAGCGCCGCCGCGACCGAGATCCACGACCTGGCCTGGATCGAGCGGCACCTCCCGGGTGATGGGACCGTGACGCTCGAGAACGTGACCGATCGAACGGGCGTGCTGACGGTCGCGGGTCCCCGCTCGCGCGAGCTCCTCCAGGTGCTCACCTCCGAGGACCTGACGAACGAGGCCTTCCCGTACATGACCGCCCGGACCATCCGGTTCGGCTCGGTCCCGGTGCTGGCGATGCGCCTGTCCTACGTGGGCGAGCTCGGCTGGGAGCTGCACCACCCCATCGAGCACCTGGCCGAGCTGTACGACCGGCTGGTCGAGGCCGGCCGGGATCTGGGGCTCGTGGACTTCGGCTACCGCGCCCTGGACTCGCTCCGCATGGAGAAGGGGTACCGGCTCTGGGGCGTCGACATCTCGCCCGACCGCACGCCGCTCGAGGCCGGCCTGGAGCGGTTCGTCCGGCTGGACAAGGGCGACTTCATCGGTCGGCAGGCCCTGCTCCGTCAGCGCGAGGAGGGGCTCCGGCAGACGCTCGCCTGCCTCACGATCGACGTGGAGGACGCCATCCCCCACGGCGCCGAGCCCATCCTGGCGGACGACGCCCTCGTCGGTCACGTGGCGGCCGCGGAGCACGGGCACGTCGTCGGAGCGACGATCGCCCTGGGATACCTGCCGGTCGACGCGGCCCGGCCCGGCACCGAGCTCTCGGTGCAGATCCTGGGTCGGTGCCGAGCGGCCACGGTGGTCACGGCGCCGCTGTTCGACCCGGAGAACGCCAGGCTCCACTCGTAGCGGAGCAGCCTGACGATCGCGCGTCGGATCTCGAA
>DASQQQ010000049.1:0-6646 GCA_035643355.1 Actinomycetota bacterium
TCACCGCGGGCCTGCGGCGGATGTCCGGCAGGGACAGCTCCACCGATCGCTCCACGTTCCCCTCCACGGTCAACCGCCAGGCCGACGCATCGAGCGCCGGGACGTCGAAATGCACCAGCTGGTAGTGCATGCCGACGGGCGTGAGGTCGTAGCGCAGAGCCTCCAGCGGCATGCCCTGGTTCCGGGTGGCGAGCTCGAGCTCCTCGAAGGTGATCCCCTGGTCGATCGCTGCCATGTCCGCCACGGGACCCAGTCTCGCACACCCCACCCAGAACCGTCGGATCCGACCGTCGCGTTGCACAAGGATCGAGCCGGTGCCAAGGTCGTTCCAGCGCAGTCGAGGAGGTGGAGATGGAGCTGAGGAGCGACAGCATCAGCGAGGGCCAGGCGATCCCCCACCGATACGCGCTGGCGACGCCGACGCCCGAGGGGAAGGCGGAGCTCACCGGCGAGGACGTCAGTCCGCACCTGCGTTGGTCCGGAGAGCCCGAGGGGGTCCGGTCCTTCGCCGTATCGGTGGTCGACCCCGACGTGCCGGCCGATGCCTCGCGGATGGAGGTGGAGGGCCTGGCGCTGGGCCGGGACGAGCCCAGGGTCGACTTCGCCCACTGGCTCATCGTGGACATCCCACCGGAGCTGCACGAGATCCCCGAGGGTGCCGACGGCGACCGCTTCGTGGCCCACGGCAAACCTCCGGGACCGACCGGCTTCGGGGGGCTCTCCGGCCAGAACGGGTACACGGGTCTGTTCGCCGGGAGCGAGGAGCGTGCCGGCACGTACGGAGGTTGGGACGGCCCCTACCCGCCGTGGAACGACGAGGTGGTGCATCGCTACGTCTTCACCGTGTACGCGCTGGACGTGCCGTCCGTGGGCCTGCAGCCGGGCTTCACCCTCGATGAGTTCCGCCGAGCCATCGACGGACAGGTCCTCGACACCGGCGAACTGCTCGCCACCTACACGCTAAACCCACGACTGCGCTGAGGGTGTGGGGGAGCGCCCGACCGAAGCGGTAGACTGAGGCTCCGGGCCGGCGACCGCGGCCGGGCTGACGCCACGCCCCCGCCCCTCGCTCGAGGAGCAAACCCCGAACGAGCAGCTCGGATGCATGGTTCGACGCCCAGCCCCAGGAGCCGGTGGAAGGAGGGAGCAGCGTGGGTTCCACACGAGAGACGGGCAACGGCGTCCCCAGCATGCTGACCGAGGAAGGCAAGCGTCGGCTCGAGGAGCGGGCCAAGCGGCTGCGGGAGGAGGTCATTCCCGACATCGTGGCCCGGCTCGAGATGCCCGAGCGTGATGCTCAGGTGGACGCCGAGTTCCAGCGGGCGACCGACGAGCTGGCCGACATCGACTACCTGATCCGTCACGCGCCGGTCGCCGAGCAGGTTCCGGGGGACCCGCAGGTGGTCGAGGTCGGGGACGAGGTCGAGGTCCGCTTCGACGACGGTTCCACGGACCACTTCCTGATCGTGCACCCGGTGGAGGCCACCCTGGACGATCTACGGATCTCGGCCGATTCCCCACTGGCCCAGGCGATGCTGGGACGACGGGTGGGAGACGAGGTGCAGGTGGAGGCGCCGGCCGGTCCTTACCGCTGTCGGATCGTGGCCGCGTCGGACCGGAGCGACAAGGGCGACGGCTAGTCTCATCGTTGTCCCGTCGGGTCGGCCCGGCTAGGCTCCCACCCATGAGCCCGATCGGCCAGCGCAGCCTCGTGCTCATCCTGGCGCGCGACCTGGCCACCAGCCTGGCCACCCCGGTGTTCATCGTGGACCGGTCCGGCGATCTGGTCTTCTACAACGAGGCGGCGGGCCGGGTCCTGGGCAAGCCGTTCGTGGAGGGCGAGCCCATGCCGGCCGAGCGCTGGGCGACCGCCTTCGGCCAGAGCGACGACGACGGCACGCCCCTGGGACCGGAAGCGATCCCGCTGTGGACGGCGTTCACGGAGCAGCGGCCGGCCCATCGACACCTCGTGATCAGGGGGGCCGACGGTGTCCGCCGCCGCCTGTCCGTCACCGCCTTCCCGCTGTACGCACGGGCCGACGAGTTCGTGGGCGCCCTGGCGGTGTTCTGGGAGACCCCCGGGGACGCTTGATGCATGTGCGGATCTGGGGGTGCCGTGGCTCCCTCGCGACGCCCGGACCCCAGACGGTCCGCTACGGGGGGAACACCTCGTGCATCGAGGTTCGGCTCAGCGACGACAGCCTGGTCATCCTCGATGCCGGCACCGGGATCCGCCCCCTGGGGCTGGCTCTGGACGGCCCGCGCCCCAGGAGGATCGATCTCCTCCTCACCCATCTGCACCTGGATCATCTGGAGGGTCTGGGGTTCTTCCCGCCGCTATGGGATCCGCAGACCGAGCTCCACATCTGGGGGCCGCCCTCGCCGCTGGAGTCGCTGCAGGAACGGATCGCCGTCTATCTGTCGCCGCCGCTGTTCCCGGTGCACCTGTCCGACGTCCCTTCCCGACCGATCTTCCACGATGCCCCCGAGGACGAGGTCCAGATCGGATCGGCCACGGTCTTGTCCCAGCCGATCATCCACTCCGGTCCCACGGTCGGATATCGGATCGAGGACGGGGGGAGCGTCCTCGCATACCTCACGGACCACGAGCCGGCCCACGGTGCGGACCTGCGCAGCACCGCCCCCGAGTGGATCTCCGGGTTCGCGATCGCGCGGGGAGCGGACCTGTTGATCCACGACTGTCAGTACACGGAGGCGGAGTACCCCGCGCACGTCGGGTGGGGTCACTCCAGCCTGGGGCACGTCGCCGACTTCGCGCGTATCGCCAAGGCCCGGCACCTGCTCCTGTTCCACCACGATCCGGTGCGCACCGACGACGAGCTCGAGGTGATGCTGGCCCGGGTCCGGGAGCTGGTGGGCAACGACATCGAGGTGGACCTGGCCCGAGAGGGGATGGAGCTCGACCTACCCTGAGGGAGAGAGGGGCCGGACCTCCACCATCTCACCGTCCAGCCGCGCCTCGTAGGCGACCACGGGGGCGCCGGCCGGCCCCCGGACCACCGCACCGTCGCTCAGGCGGAACTGGCTGCCGTGGATCGGACAGGTCGCCACGGGCTCCTGGCCCACGCGGCGGACGATCCCCCGATGCAGGGGGGCACCTTGATGCGTGCACCGGTTGGTCACCGCGTAGATCCGTTCCCCCTGGAGGAAGAGGAGCAGGTCCACGCCGTCGGCTCGCCCCTTGACCGGCTTGCCCTCGGGCAGATCCGATGCCGCCAGCACCTCGATCCACCCGTCGTCGCCCGATCCCACGCCGGCCCCCTGGTCGTCCGGACGACTCTACCCGGTCGCTCGGGCCGGCGAGAGCGGGACCCCCGGCCCGGCCAGCGGGCCGGCGCATCCAGGACGATGTGCGCGGGTCGCAGGAGGAGGAGGGCCGGATGGACGCTCTCGACCTGTCGCGGTGGCAGTTCGCCATCACGATCGCGTTCCACTTCCTGTTCGTCCCGCTATCGATCGGCCTGGCCTTCCTGGTCGCCGTGATGCAGACGGCCTGGTACCGGACCGAGAAGCCCGTCTACCTGCGGATGACGAAGTTCTGGGGACGGCTCTTCCTGATCAACTTCGCCCTCGGCGTGGTCACCGGGATCGTCCAGGAGTTCCAGTTCGGGATGAACTGGTCCACGTACTCGCGCTTCGTCGGTGATGTGTTCGGGGCGCCCCTGGCGATCGAGGGGCTGGCGGCGTTCTTCCTCGAGTCGACCTTCCTGGGCCTATGGATCTTCGGCTGGGAGCGGCTGTCCCGACGCCTGCACCTGGCCACGATCTGGCTGGTGGCGTTCGGGGCGACGATCTCGGCGCTGTGGATCCTTGCGGCGAACGCCTGGATGCAGCATCCGGTGGGCTTCGCGATGGACCCGGCGACGGGGCGGGCGCAGATGCGGAACTTCTTCGCCATGCTGACGAACCCGGTGCTGGCCGCCCAGTTCCCCCACACGGTGCTGGCCGCCCTCACCACCGGGGGCATGTTCGTGATCGGCGTCTCCGGCTACCACCTGCTGCGGGCGCGGGAGGCGGATCTGTTCACGCGGTCCGCTCGGATCGCGCTGGTGGTCACGTTCGTGGCCTCCATCGGGATCGCCTTCACGGGCCACTGGCAGGCCCAGCAGATGACGAGGTACCAGCCGATGAAGATGGCGGCGGCCGAGGCCCTGTGGGACACGGAGCAGGGGCCTGGGTTCTCGCTGTTCGCCGTCGGAGACATCGAGAACGGGCGCAACCACATCAACGTGCAGCTGCCGCACATGCTCTCGGTGCTGGCCACGAACCGGTGGAACGGCACCGTCGAAGGGATCAACGACCTCCAGGCGCGGTTCGAGCAGGAGTACGGACCGGGCAGCTACCTGCCGGTGGTGGGCCTGATGTACTGGACCTTCCGCCTCATGGTGGGGGCCGGTCTGCTGATGATCGTGCTCACGTTGGCCGGCCTGTGGCTGATGCGTCGGCGCTCGTTGGGACGGGCCCGGTGGTTCCAGCGGGCGGCGCCGATCGCCATCGCGCTGCCCATCGCCGCCAACCTGTTGGGGTGGACCTTCACGGAGATGGGAAGGCAGCCATGGGTCGTCTACGGGCTGCTGAAGACCTCCGCCGCCGGATCCCCCTCGGTGGGCACGGCGTTCGTGCTGGCGACCCTGATCGGGTTCACGTTGATCTACGGCCTCCTGGCCGGCATCGACGTGTTCCTGCTTGCCAAGTACTCGAGGACCGAGCCGGCGGCGAACGTGGGCATCGGCGCCGAGGCGTACTGAGGTGACGGCGATGGAACACGGCTACCTGAACCTGGAGACCCTGTGGTTCGGCCTGATCGCGGTCCTGTGGACCGGGTACTTCTTCCTGGAGGGCTTCGACTTCGGGGTGGGGACGCTGCTCCCGTTCGTGGGCCACGACGACACGGATCGCCGCGTCCTGGTCAACGCCATCGGTCCGGTGTGGGACGGGAACGAGGTGTGGCTCATCGTGGCCGGGGGAGCCACGTTCGCGGCCTTCCCCGGCTGGTACGCCACGTTGTTCAGCGGCTTCTACCTCGCCCTGTTCCTGGTGCTGGCCGCACTGATCTTCCGGGGAGTGGCCTTCGAGTTCCGGGGCAAGGACCGCAGCGTCCGGTGGAAGGCCTGGTGGGACCGGGCCATCTTCTGGGGCAGCGCGGTCCCGGCGCTGCTGTGGGGTGTGGCCTGGGCGAACATCCTGCGGGGCGTGCCGATCGACGCCCGACAGGAGTTCGTGGGGTCGTTCTTCGACCTGCTGAACCCGTACGCGCTGCTGGGCGGCGTGATGACCCTCCTGCTCTTCACCCTCCACGGGGCCGTGTTCCTGACGCTCCGGACCGAGGGATCGCTGCGCGAGCGCACCCGGGCCGTCGCGATCCGGCTGTCCTGGCCGGCCACGGCCGCCGTGCTGGGGTTCCTGTCCTGGACCTACGTGAACGCGGTGGAGATCGACAACAAGGGGGTCGTGCCCGGCGTGGTGCCGATCGCCGCCATCGGGCTGGTGGCGGCGGTCTCCTGGCTGCTGCACGAGAAGCTCGACGGCTGGGCCTTCCTGGCCACCGGGCTGGGGGTCGTCCTGCTCACCGCCACGATCTTCCTGAACCTCTACCCGCGCGTCCTGGTCTCGAGCCTCGGGGCCGCCAACGACCTAACGATCTGGAACGTCGCCTCCAGCCACTACACGCTGAAGGTGATGACGATCGTGGCGCTGACGTTCACGCCGGTAGTACTCCTGTACCAGGGCTGGACCTACTGGGTCTTCCGTCGACGGCTGGGCCGGATCGACGTGACCGGTCCTCAGGGCGACGGTGAGGCGGAGACCAGGGTGGAGGAGGCGGGTTTCCCCATCACGCCTTGACCTTCGCGGCCCTGGTTCGGATACTGGGCGGGACAACCGATCCCCGTGGCCAATCGGGTTCCATGATGCAGCCGGAGACGTCCTTCCCTATCGGCTCCGACCGCGGTGTCGGAGCCAACCTGCAGCGCGCTCGAGAGGAGCGGGGGGTTTCGCTGTCCGAGGTCGCCCAGGCGACCCGGATCCGCCCCCGCTACCTCGAGGCGCTGGAGAACGACGCCCCCGAGGACGTGTTCCCCGGGCGCGTCTACGCTCGGTTCTTCCTCCGCGAGTACGCCCGATACCTTCGCCTACCCGATCAGCCGCTGGTGGAGGCGCTGGACGCTCGCTGGACGGTGGGTCCTCCCCAGGAAGAAACCCTCGCGCCGGTCCTGGCCCTGGCCCCGATGGAACGGTCGAGGCGGTGGCCGGGTCGTCTGGTGACGCTGATCGCGGTGGCGCTCCTGGCCACCCTGGTCTCCCTCTCGGTGGTGGCCGGCGGCCGGGGTGACCGGGCCGCGGAGCCGCCGCTGGGCGCGACGACCGGCGGTCCGAGCGCCGGGTCCACGAGCGGCGCGGGATCGACCGGCGGCGGGTCCGCCACGAGGGGCCATGCTCCGCCCGGTGCGGGGGGTTCGGTGACCCCTCCCGAGGTGACCTCCATCCGGGCCCGGCTGGTGGCGGCCGATCGATGCTGGGTGTACGCGAGGGCCGCCGACGGGCGGGTGTTGTTCAGCCAGACCCTCGAGCCCGGCATGAGCACCTCGCTGCAGGCTCGCCGTGGGCTCGATCTGCAACTGGGGAA